>JAQBPL010000292.1 GCA_028287545.1 Vulcanimicrobiota bacterium
GCTTCCGGCAAGCGGTCCTGGAGGGGGGCGGGACGATGGGCGGGTAACGCGCTCACCCCGGGTTTCGAGGAGACGACGTGAATACCGCAGCGGACGAACTTCGCATCAACGCAATCCGTTTTCTCGCGGTCGACGCGGTGCAGCAAGCAAATTCCGGACACCCGGGATTGCCGCTCGGCGCCGCAGCCGCCGCGTATGCGCTCTGGACCCGCCATCTTCGGTTCAACGCCGCGGATCCGAAGTGGTTCGACCGCGACCGCTTCGTGCTCAGCGCCGGCCACGGATCGGCCCTGCTCTACGCGCTGCTGCATCTGACCGGGTACGATCTGACGATCGACGACCTCAAGGCGTTCCGCCAGCTCGGGAGCCGCACGCCGGGCCATCCGGAGTACCATCACACCGCCGGGGTCGAGGTCACGACGGGCCCGCTCGGGCAGGGGTTCGCGAACGCCGTCGGCTTGGCGATCGCGGAAGCGCACCTGGCCGCGGTCTACAACCGCGAGCAGACGATCGTCGACCACTTCACCTACGCGCTGGCGGGCGACGGCGACCTGATGGAGGGCGTATCCTCGGAGGCCGCGTCGCTGGCCGGACACCTCGCGCTCGGCAAGCTGATCGTCCTCTACGACGACAACAAAGTTTCGCTCGCCGGCTCCACGTCGCTCAGCTTCACGGAGGACGTGCGCGAGCGGTTCGAAGCCTACGGCTGGCAGACGATCGAGGTGGGTCCGGAGTCGGCGAACGACGTCGAAGCGGTCGACCGCGCCATCGCGCTGGCCAAATCGGAGACGCTTCGTCCGTCGCTGATCGCGATCCGCACCACGATCGGATACGGCTCACCGGAGGCCGGCACGTTCAAGACGCACGGCGAGCCGCTCGGCAAGAACATGGAGGCGACCCGCAAGGCGCTCCACTGGGACTTGCCGCCGTTCACCGTCCCCGCCGAGCCGGCCGCCTTCTTCAAAGCCGTCGGCGCGAAGGGCGCGGCGCTCCAGGACACGTGGAATGCGACGTACGCGGCCTGGAAGACCGCGAACCCGGCCCTCGCGGCGCAGTTCGAACGCGCGCGTGACGGTGCTCTCCCCGCCGACTTGCCGTGGCCCACGTTCACGGCCGAGAACGGCAACGTGGCGACGCGCGAGGCCGGCGGCACGGTGATGAACGCGATCGCAGCCGCGCTGCCCGAACTGGTCGGCGGCTCTGCGGATCTCGATCCGTCAACGAAGACCTATCTGAAGGGTCAGGGAGATTTCCAACCCGGATCCTACGGCGGACGCAACATCCACTACGGCGTGCGCGAACATGCGATGGCCGCGGCGAGCAACGGGATCGCGCTGCACGGCGGCCTGTTCCCGTTCGGAGCGACGTTCTTCAACTTCCTCGACTACCTCAAGCCGGCGCTGCGGCTCGCGGCGCTCAATGAGATCCGCGAGGTGTTCGTCTTCACCCACGACTCGGTGTTCTTGGGCGAAGACGGTCCGACGCATCAGCCGATCGAGCAGCTCGCGATGCTGCGCGCAACGCCGAACGTCATCGATCTGCGGCCGGCCGACGCGCTCGAGACGCTCGAAGCTTGGAAGGTCGCCGTACAACCGAAGACGGGTCCGACCGCCATCGTCCTCACGCGCCAGAAGGTGCCGTTCTTGGGCGAACGGCGCGCCGACGTCGCGCGCGGCGCGTACGTCCTCTCCGATCCCGCCGCGGGGAGCGGCGATATCGATCTGATCCTTATCGGAACCGGATCGGAGGTCTCACTGGCGGTCGAGGCCGCCAAGCTGCTCGCCGCGCGCGGGACGAAAGTGCGTGTGGTTTCGATGCCGTCGTGGAAACTGTTTGAACGGCAGGACGAAACCTATCGGCACAGCGTGCTGCCGCCCGCAGTGAAAGCGCGCATGTCGATCGAGGCCGGCGCGACGATCGGCTGGCAAAAGTACGTCGGAGACGGCGGGATCGCGTACGGGCTCGATCACTTCGGGGCGTCGGCGCCGGCTGCCGCGATCGCACGAGAATTCGGTTTCACCCCCGAGCACGTCGCCGACGTCGCCTCGGGCCTGCTCGCGAACGTCTGAGGAAAAAAAACGACCATGGGTAATCAGCTTCGAGAACTTGCGGCCGTCGGCCAGAGCATCTGGCTCGACAACATTCGCCGCAGCATGTTCGCTTCGGGCGAACTGCAGCGGCTCATCGACCTCGGCCTGCGTGGGATGACGTCGAATCCGACGATCTTCGAGAAGGCGATCGGATCGGGGACGGACTACGACGAGCAGCTGCGCACGCTGGTCGAGGAGCGCGATCCGACGGCCGTGTTCGAAGCGCTGGCGATCCGCGACATCCGCAGCGCGTGCGACCTCTTCGCGCCCGTCTACGAATCGACGAACGCGCTCGACGGCTACGTCTCGCTCGAAGTCTCGCCGACGCTGGCGCGCGACACCGAAAGGACGATCGCCGCGGCGAAGCGCCTATGGCAGGCCGTCGATCGGCCCAACGTGATGATCAAGATCCCCGGAACGCCCGAGGGCGTCCCCGCGATCAAAGCCTCGATCGCGGCGGGGATCAACATCAACGTCACGCTGCTGTTCTCGGTCGACCGCTACGAAGCGGCCGCCAACGCCTACATCGAGGGACTCGAAGAGCGCGCCGCGCGCGGCGAGCCGATCGGCCGGATCGCCTCGGTCGCCTCCGTCTTCGTCTCGCGCATCGACACCGCCGTCGACAAGAAACTGCAGGCGAAGATCGATCGCGGCGAACACGTCGAGTACTTGCTCGGCAAAGCCGCGATCGCCAGCACCAAACTGACCTATCAGCGCTTTCAGAAGCTGTTCGAGGGCGACCGTTTCGCCGCGCTGCGCGCCAAGGGCGCGCACGTGCAGCGTCCGCTCTGGGCGTCGACCTCGACCAAGAATCCGGCCTATCCCGAGCTGATGTACGTCGAGTCGCTGATCGGGAGAGATACCGTCAACACCGTCCCGCCGAACACGCTCGAGGCGCTGCTCGATCACGGGGTCGTCGTTCCCGACACGATCCTCGATGAAGTCGACCGCGCGCGAGCGGTGGTCGAAGCGCTTGCGAAGGAACAGATCTCGCTCTACGACGTGACCGAAGAGCTGGTCGCCGAAGGCGTCAAATCGTTCGCCGACTCGTTCAACGCGATGCTCGCGGCGATCCAGAGCAAACTCGAGAAGCTGCGCACCGACGCGCCGCCGCGCGTCTCGCTCGCCCTCGGCAGCGCCTCTGAGGCCGCCGAGGATGCGCTGGACAACTTGGCCGCTATCGACTTCCTGCACAAGCTCTGGAAAGCCGATCCCTCACCCTGGTCGACCGCACCGGAACACGTCGAGATCATCAAACACGCGTTGGGCTGGGTCGAGATCCCGCAGCAGACGCATGCGCAGAGCGGCGAACTGCGCGACTTCGCACACGCCTGCGCGAAGCGTTTCGATCACGTCGTCGTGCTCGGTATGGGCGGCAGCTCGCTCGCGCCGGACGTCCTGCGCGAGACCTTCGGCCGAACGCCCGGCTATCCGACGCTCCACGTGCTCGACTCGACCGATCCGCAGCAGATCCAAGCGCTCGACGAATCGCTCGACATCGCGCGCTCGCTGTTCATCGTCGCCTCGAAATCGGGGACGACCACCGAACCCGAGGCCTTCTACCGCTACTTCTTCGCGCGCGTTCAGCAGACCGTGGGCGGCGCCAACGCCGCGGACCACTTCGTCGCCATCACGGATCCCGGGACGAAGCTGGAAAAGGAGGCGAAGGACACCGGGTTCCTGCGCGTCTTCACCAACGATCCCAACATCGGCGGACGGTATTCAGCGCTGTCCTACTTCGGCATGGTCCCCGCCGCGCTCGCCGGCTACGACGTCACCGCGATCCTCGATCGCGCGATCAACGCGATGCACGCCCACGCGCCGACGGTCGTGCCGTTTGACGCGCCGGGACTCCGCTTCGGCGCCGCGCTCGGATCGCTTCAGAAGAACGGCCGCGACAAGCTGACCATCCTGACCCATCCGTCGGTGCATGCGTTCGGCGCGTGGGCGGAACAGCTCGTCGCCGAATCGACCGGAAAATCGGGCATCGGCATCGTGCCGGTCGAAGGCGAGCCGCTCGGCGCGGTCTCCGCCTACGGTGACGACCGCGTCTTCGCCTACGTCGGCGCGGGTCTCCCCGGCGACGACGCGCAGACCGTCGCGCGCCTGATGGAACTCGAGGCGGCCGGACATCCGGTGATCCGCCTGGCGATGACCGACACGCTCGACATCGGCGAACAATTCTATCTGTGGGAGATCGCGACGGCCGCCGCCGGCTCCGTCATGGGAATCGACGCGTTCGATCAACCCAATGTTCAGGAGTCGAAGGACAACACGAAGCGACTGCTCGCTGAGTACACCGCAAAGGGTGCCTTCGCGGAACCCGAGCCGCGCGTGCGGACGGGCGACGTGCTGGTGTTCCCGCTCTCCGGGTCGCGCGGGGCGGCGTTCGGCAGCGATCTGCAGAGTGCGGTCAACGCGGTCGTCGAGATGATTCGGCCCGGCGACTACGTCGCGTTCAACGCCTACGTTCCGATGAACGCCGAAAATCAGGGCGTGCTGCGCGGCCTTCGCACCACGGTGCGCGATGCGCAGAAGGTCGCGACGACCGTCGGATTCGGCCCGCGTTTCCTGCACTCGACCGGCCAGCTTCACAAGGGCGGCCCGAACGAAGGCGTCTTCTTCCAAATCACGTACGACGCGCCGTTCGATCTGCCGATCCCCGGCATGGTCGGCTTCCGAACGCTGCAGCGCGCGCAGGCACTCGGCGATTTCGAATCGCTCGAGGGGCGCGAGCGCCGCGGCGCGCGCATCCACTTCCCGGGCGACGCCCACCGCGGCCTCGAAGCCCTCGCCGCCGCCCTCGAAGCCGCAGTGTCGGCGAAAGCCTAGCCGAAGAACCACCATGGCGATGGAGCGAGCGCAGAAGCATCGCCCCCTTGCTACAATGTCCTTGCGAGCTCGGACCCGGGGGCCCCACGCAAAGCGTGGGGGGCGCGGAGCCCGGGGCGCAGCGCCTTGAAAGGAGCAGGCTTGCAACTCGGGATGATCGGTCTGGGACGCATGGGGGCGAACATGACCACGCGTCTGGTTCGCGGCGGGCATGGGGTCGTCGCGTACGACCGCGATCCCGCGGCGGTGCAGCGTTCGATCGGCGACGGCGCGACCGGTGCGAGTTCGCTCGCGGAGCTCGTCGGGAAGCTGGCCGCACCGCGCGCGGTGTGGATCATGGTTCCAGCCGGCGATCCGACCGATTCGACGATCGGCGAGCTCCTCGGGCTGCTGCAGCCGGGCGACGTCATCATCGACGGCGGCAACTCGCGCTGGACCGACTCGAAGCAGCGCTACCTGCGCTGTAAAGACAAGGGCGTCTCGTTCGTCGATGCCGGAACGTCGGGCGGCGTGTGGGGCCTGGCGAACGGCTATTGTCTCATGGTCGGCGGTGACACGGACGCGGTGAAACGCGTCGAATCGATCTTCCTGACCCTCGCGCCGCCCGACGGGTACGCGCACGTCGGGCCC
This sequence comes from Vulcanimicrobiota bacterium, assembly GCA_028287545.1. The sequence goes on from JAQBPL010000292.1 coordinate 5,553, forward strand.
AGCGGCGCCGGACACTTCTCGAAGATGGTGCACAACGGCATCGAGTACGGAATGCTCGCGGCGTACGGCGAGGGGTTCGAAATCCTCGAGAAATCGGAGTACAAGTACGACCTCCACCAATTGGCGTCGATCTGGCGGTACGGGTCGGTCGTGCGTTCGTGGCTGCTCGAGCTGTTGGAACTCGCGCTCAAGAGCGATCCCGATTTGAAGAAGGTCAAGGGCTGGGTCGCCGATTCCGGCGAGGGCCGCTGGACCGTGCAGGCCGCCATCGACGAAGACGTCCCCGCGCCGGTCATCACCGCATCGCTGATGTCCCGCTTCTACTCGCGCCAAGAAGAATCGTTCAGCGCCAAAATCATCGCCGCCCTCCGCAACGAATTCGGCGGCCACGCGGTGAAATCCGAATGACCACTACTCTTGTCAATCCGCTGCGTAGGGGTTTGACGTCGAGCCGGATTACCGATCCGTGTTCCGTTGTGTTCTTCGGGGCGAGCGGCGACTTGACGAAGCGCATGCTCATGCCGGCGATGTGGAACCTGCGGGTGAGCGACATTCTTCCCGAGAGTTACGGGATCGTCGGCTTCTCGCGCTCGAAGTTCAGCGACGACGAGTTCCGCGAGCTGATGCGCAAGAGCATCGAGGAATTCTCGCGCAGCGGTCCCCCGAAGGATCCGCTCTGGAGTGACTTCGCCAAACACATTTCGTACGTCTCAGGCGGATTCGACGACCCGGCGGCGTTCGCGGACCTGCGCGAAGCCCTGGAACGCAACGATCGCGAGTTCGGTACCGCCGGCAACCGCCTCTTCTACTTGAGCACGCCGCCCTCGGTCTTCGCGACGATCGTCGAACAGCTCGACGCGGCCGGCCTCGGCCCGCGCGACAACAAGACCGGCTGGAGCCGGATCATCGTCGAGAAGCCGTTCGGCACCGACCTCGACTCGGCGCGCGCGCTGCAAGCCGAAGTCTCGAAGGTCTTCGACGAGAAGCTGATCTACCGCATCGACCACTACCTGGGAAAAGAACCGGTCCAGGACATCATGGCGCTGCGGTTCGCCAACATCATCTTCGAACCGATTTGGAATCGGCGCTACGTCGACTCGGTACAGATCACCGCGGCGGAGACGGTCGGCGTCGAAGGCCGCGGCGGCTACTACGACAATGCGGGCGCGCTCCGCGACATGATCCAGAACCACGTGATGAACCTCCTCGCGCTGGTCGCGATGGAACCTCCGGTCGCCTCCGACGCGGACTCGATCCGCGACGAGAAGTACAAAGTGCTGCGCGCGGTTCGCCCCATCGATCCGATCCGGGTGACGCTCGACTCGGCGCGCGGCCAATACGACGCCGGATCGATCGGCGGAAAACCGGTTCCCGGCTATCGCGAGGAACCCGACGTGCGGCCGGACTCGAACACCGAAACGTATGCCGCGGTGAAGCTCTTGATCGACAACTGGCGCTGGGCCGACGTCCCGTTCTACCTGCGCTCCGGCAAGCGGCTGGGCCACAAGAACTCCGAGATCGCGATACGTTTCCGCTCGCTCCCGCACCGGCTGTTCGGCGAGGCGGGCGACGCACTCGACAACAACGTCCTCGTAATGAAGATTCAGCCGGAAGAAGGCATTTCGCTGCGCTTCAACGCGAAAGTGCCGGGCCCGAAGATGCACATTCGCTCGGTGTCGATGGACTTCAACTACGGAACGGGCTTCGGCGTCGTCTCTGCGCCGGCGTACGAACGGCTGATCGGCGACGCGATGCGCGGCGACGCGACGCTCTTCACCCGCTGGGACGCGGTCGAAACCGCCTGGCGGATCGTCATGCCGATCCTCGAGCGCTGGACCGAGACGATCGACGAGAGCTTCCCCAACTACAGTGCCGGGAGCCAAGGTCCGCCGTCTTCCGACCGGATGCTGGCGATGGACGGCCGGGAATGGCGCAAGATATGAGTCTCGATTCGTCGACGGTCGCCGCATCGCTCGACGCGATTCGCGCCGAGCTCTCGCGCACGAAGCTTTCTGCCTCGACGCTCAATTTCATCGTGTGGATCGACGACCCGAACCGCCGCGATTGGATCCTGGAACGCGCGGCAAAACTCAGCGGGAAACACCCGTCGTTCACACTGGTTCTCGACAACACGGGTGCCGATTGCGGCAGCGCGACGGTGATGACGTCCCCGCGTGAGGCGGAGTCCCACTTCACCGTGCAGGGCGAAGAGGTCGTCATCGACGCATCGCTGCTCGATGCCGAAGCGTTAGTCGAGTACGTCACCACGCTGTGCCCGAGCAACGTCCCGACCCTGCTGTGGTGGAGCGGCATGCGCGAAGCGAGCCGGCCCGCGTTCGAGGCGCTGCTTCCCCTCTCCGACACCCTCCTGGTCGATTCGTCGGGCGCCGTTCGTGACGAGGCGGCGTTGCGGCTGGTCGCCGACTTTCACCGCGAGCGGCCGACCGTCGTTCTGCGCGATCTCGCCTGGATGCGCTTGAGCCCGTGGCAGGACATGATTGCGAACTTCTTCGACAATCCGGCGCTGCTGAACGAGCTCTACACGATACGCAAGCTGTTCATCACCAGCGGATCGGCTGCCGAGGCCTTCTACTTAGGCGGCTGGCTAGCCAGTCGCCTCGGTTGGACGGCGAGCGGTCGCGACACGTTCACGGACGCGCGAGGAAAAGAAATCTCTTTCAGCCGCACGATCGACGGCGAAATCCGCCGCGTCCACAGCGTCTGCCTGGACAGCGAGACGTCGTGGTACCACGGCGAGGTGACGGAAGACCCGACGGTCGTTTCGATCTGGGTCGAAGGCGAGCACGCGCGCGACGTTCGCCTCTTCCCGCTTCCGTTGATCGATACGGCATCGCTGCTGGAGCGCGCGATCCTCGAACAGGGGCCGGACGAAGTCTTCGAAACCTCTCTGCGCACGGTGAGTACGCTGCTTGGATGAGTCGCCCCAAACGACCGATCCTCATCGCGCCGGCGCACTGAACGGACGAATCGCGATGGCCCAGCCTCGCATCATCACCATCCTGCCGGACGCAGAGGCCCTCGCGATGGCGGCGGCCGATCATACGCTCGAGATTCTGCGCGCCACGCTCGCGCGCCGCGAGCGCGCGCACCTCGTGCTCGCCGGCGGATCCACTCCGCGGGCGATGAACGCCCTGCTCGCAGCCGAGCCGCGGCGTTCGTCGCTCGACTGGAGCCGGATCGTGTTCTGGTTCGGCGACGAACGCTGCGTGCCGCCGAACGATCCTGAGTCGAACTATCGCATGAACCGCGAGACGCTGCTCGATCCGCTCGGCATCGCCTCGCACCAGGTCCACCGCATCCACGGCGAAGGCGATCCCTCCGCGTCGGCGGCCGACTACGGCGCCGTGCTGATGCTCGAGCTCGGCGACGAGCCGAAACTCGACCTGGTTCTTCTCGGGATGGGCCCGGACGGTCACACCGCTTCGTTGTTTCCGGGCACGACCAAAGCGATCGGGCGCGGCGAGCTCTGCGTCGCGCACTACATTCCGAAATTCGATCGCTGGCGTATCACGCTCACCCCGTACGCGATCAACGCCGCGAACAGCGTCACGATCACGGCCGGCGGCGCCGAGAAAGCCGACGCACTCGAGGCCGTGCTGAACGGCCCGCGCGAACCGGACGCCTACCCCGCCCAGCTCATCCGCCCGCGCAGCGGCGAACTCCATTGGTTCGTCGACGCCCCCGCCGCCTCACGCCTCACGATCTA
>JAQBPL010000297.1 GCA_028287545.1 Vulcanimicrobiota bacterium
GATGCACCTCGCGCACGCCGACGTCGCGCAGCAGCGAGACGATGCGCGGCGTGGTCGTGCCGCGCACGATCGAGTCGTCGACGACGACGACCCGCTGTCCGCGCAGGTTCTCGACGACCGGGTTGAATTTCAACCGCACGCCTTGATTGCGCATGCGCTGGTCGGGACTGATGAACGTGCGGCCGATGTAGCGGTTTTTGATGAGCCCTTCCACGTACGGGATCCCGCTCTCGGCGGCGTAGCCGATGCCGCCCGGAATCGCGCTGTCGGGGATCGCCATCACGACGTCGGCGTCGGTCGGATGCTGACGTGCCAGCGCGCGCCCCATCTCGTAGCGCGCCATGTAGATCGACCGGCCGCTGAGCACCGAGTCGGGCCGCGCAAAGTAGATGTACTCGAACATGCACAGAGCCGGCGGTTTGATCACCTCGGTGTGCTCGGTGCGGATGCCGCCCGCATCGACCACCACGACCTCGCCTGCTTCGAGTTCGCGCAGGTAATGCGCGCCGACGGTCGCGAGCGCGCACGATTCGGAGGCGATCATGTAGCCGTGATCGCCGTAGGTGCCGATGCACAACGGCCGCACGCCCCACGGATCGCGGAAGCCGTAGATCGCGTCGCGCGTGCACATCACGACCGAATAGGCGCCTTCGGCGACGCGCATCGCGGCCTTGATCTTCTCGGTCCACGTCGCGCCCTCGGCGCGCGCGATGATCTTCGCCAGCACTTCCGAGTCGGACGTGGCGCTCATGCGCACGTCGTCGGGCAGGGTGAGCGCAAGCTCGTCGGCGTTGGTCAGGTTCCCGTTGTGCGCGAAGGCGAACGGGCCGAGATCGGACTCTTCTACGAACGGCTGCGCGTTGACGACGATCGAACTGCCGGTGGTGGAATAGCGCGTGTGGCCGATCGCGAAATCGCCCTTCAGCCGGACCAGAATCTCCTCGTCGAAGACGCCCGTGATGAGCCCCATCTCGCGATGGCTGTCGATCGTGGTGCCGTTGCCGACCGCGATCCCCGCGCTCTCTTGCCCACGGTGCTGGAGCGCGTAGAGCCCGAAGTAGACCAGTCGGGCGACGTCTTCGCCCGGAGCGTATACCGCCGTGATCCCGCACGCCTCGTGCAGGACGTCACCGGCCGGTTGTACCGCTTCCGAGTCGTACGCCCGTGCCATATATTGCCCTTAACTTCGCCGGAAGGCGCGGGGATTCAGCCTAGGCGCGGCAGAGATCAATCGTCGCGGCTCGAGCGCATCCCGAAGAGCTGCAGCAGCGCGAGGAAGATGTTGATCGCATCGAGGTAGATCGAGACGGCCAGCTGGACGGGCGTATTCCCGTCGCCGCCGGCGCGGATGCGGCTGAAGTCGATCAGCGTGATCAGCGTGAAAACACCGAGCGTCAGCCACGCGTACGTGCCCGGGTGCAGGAAGTGCGTGAACGCCGAGATGATGCCGACGACGATCAGCGCGATCAGCAGTCCGAACGCGATGCCGGTGAAGCGCCGCCAGTCGACCGAGAACACGAACGCGACGCCGCCCAGAACGAGCATCCCGAAGCCGGTCGTGCCGGCCGCGTTGACGACGACGTCGGGGCCGATCGCGGAAACGTACCGCTGGATCGTCGGCGCGAGGCCGATCCCCTCGAGGAACGTGAACGCGTAGAACACGAGCAGCGCGACCTGCCCGTTGTTGCGCACCGCCTGCATGACGAACAGCAGCACGAAGCCGGCGATCAGCGCGATCAGGCCGCCGCCCGGCGAGATGCCGCGGAACAGATACGCCGCGAACGCGGTGATCAGAAAGCCGACGCCGGTGATCCCGAGGACCTGACCGAGCAGCGCCGGCGTGTTGACCGCCGGGGCGTAGCCGCCCCGGGGCTGGTAGCGTGATTGGTACATCGCGCTTCCTTCTACCGGCCGGCGGCCGCAAGGGTTACGCCCGGGCGCCGACCTCGCCCCGGCCCCTGGGCGAGGGGTCGGCCCCGACTCGCGCCAAAACAGCCGCGATGGACGTGGTCCGCGCAGGGCGTATCGCCACGATCGATGGGCTGCGCGGCATTGCCGTCCTCTTGGTCGTCTGGTTTCACATTTGGCAGGTGACCTGGCAGAGCGCCGTCATCCCGTTCGTCAACGTCTCTCTACAGCCGCTGGCGGAAACCGGCTGGCTCGGCGTCGAGCTCTTCTTCTTCATCTCCGGCTTCGTGCTGATGCTCCCGGTCGTTCAGGCGCGCTTGTCCGGCACGCAGCCGCCGACCTGGCGGCATTTCTACGCGCGGCGGTTCCTCAAGATCGTTCCGTCGTACGCGCTGTGCATCGCGGTGATGCTGGCGATCGGCTATCAGACGTACGCGCACGCGTGGGAAGCCGTGCGCGACGTCGCCTTCCATCTCGCCTTCATCCACAACTGGTTCGCGGCAACGTACGGCTCGATCGATGGCGTCATGTGGTCGCTCGGCGTGGAGATCCAGTTCTACGTGCTCTTCCCGCTCCTGGTGATTGCGTTCGTGCGCAGTCCGCTGCTGGTTACCGTCGCGATGTTCGCCGTCGCGAACGCCTGGCGCATCTGGGCGCTGCTCGCCAACCACTATTTCCTCTCGCAGCGCGAAGCGCAGCTGCCGGCGTACTTGGACCTCTTCGCGGCCGGCATGCTGTGCGCGTACGGCTACGTCTTCCTCGCGTTGAAACGCCCGCAGATCGCGCAGCGTCATTGGGTCTTCTCCGCGCTGATGATCGCCGGTCTGATCGCGTTCTGGCTGCTCGCCGTCGACTGCTACACGAGCACGAGCCAGCACGAGTGGCCGGAGCCGTGGAAGGTGCAGCACCGTTCGCTCGTTGCGCTCGCGATCTCCGCCGTCGCGCTCGGATCGCTGTTCGCCGCCCGCTGGCTGCGGCTCGTCCTCGCAAACCGCGTGCTCTTGTTCCTAGCCGCGATCTCCTACAATCTCTATTTGTGGCATTTCCCGATCACGCGTGAACTGCTTCAACGCCGCCTTACCCCGTACGTGGGCGCCGACCCGCACACCGACCACGTCTGGCAGATCGCGTCGTGGTTCATCTTCGTCCCGGTTTCGATCGTGATCTCAGCGCTGCTGACCTACGGTTTCGAGCAGCCGATCCTCCGTTGGCGCCGCCGGCCCCAGCGGGCCATCCTCCCCGCTCCCACCGGGCAGGCGGGGTAAGAGCGCCGCTCGGCCGAAATCGCGCCGCCGATGGTGGTCGCATCTCGCTCACGCCGCGCCGCTGCGGTTGCTCTGCGCCGGATTCCCGGTGCCCTCGTCGCCGCGGTGGTCGCCTTCCTGGTGATCCTGGCGAGCTCGCATCTCCGCTCGACCCACCAGAACAACTACGTCCGGGTCGCCTACGCGTGGCTGCACGGCCGGATGTGGATCGACTGGCCCGGCCGCTGGATGGACGCCGTTCAGTACCCGCCGCAGACCGGCCACTACTACGGGGTCGACGGTCCCGTGCCGGCCCTGTTCATGGTCCCGCTGGTCGCGATCTGGGGGAACGCCGCGAACCAAACGCTGGTCGCGATCGTGTTTGCGGCCGTTGCCGTCGGGCTCGCGTGGGTGCTCGCCGAGCGGCTCGGCGTGAAAGACTCCGGGACGCTCGCGTTCCTGGCGTTGTTCCTCGCCGCAGGAACCGACCTCTGGTGGTGCGCGATGCTCGGCGACGTGTGGTTTCTGGCCCACCTCGTCGCGATGGCGTTCATCTTCGGCGCGCTGGTCGAGCTCACCGGAAAGGCCCGCGGCTGGGTAGTCGGCCTCTGCGTGGTGCTGGCCGCCGGGGCTCGGTTCCCGGAGGTGGCGGCGTTTCCGATGTTCGCCTGGGCGCTCTGGACCGGCGCGTTCGGAACGCCGCCGACGCCCGAGCAGCGCATCGCGCGGCTGCGCACGTTCGGTGCGGTGCTTGCGAGCGCCGCGGTCGCGTTCGTCGGCTACGACGAGCTGATGTGGGGGACGATCCTCGACATCGGCCACACCGTCTACTATCACGCCGACGCGTGGGGCTCGCCGACCGGCTCGCCGTTCCAAATCGGCTATCTCCCGTATCAGATCTATTCGTTCTTTTTCCGCGCTCCGGTTCTGGTCGAGTGGCTGCAAAAAGCGCAGTGGCCGTACGTGAAGCCCGATCCGACGGGCATCGCCTTGACGTTCACCAGCCCAGCGCTCGTGCTCGCGTTCCGCGCGAAACAGCCGCGCAACATCGTGGTCGCGCTGTGGATCACGACCGTGCTCGTCGCGGCACCGGCGTTCTTCTACTACCTCAACGGCTGGGTCCAGTTCGGCTCGAGGCATGCTCTGGACTTCATGCCGTACTTGTTCGCCTTGATGGCCCTCGGCGTGCGCGAACGGCTGCCGCGCTGGGGCGTCGCGCTGATCATCTACTCCGCGCTTGTGGGAGCGTGGGGAGTATGGTACTGGAACAGCTTCGTGCGAACCGGAACGTAAACGAAAGCGCGGCAACTCGGCTTAGATAAGTGCCAAGACGATCCTCAGACCATGGTCGACCTGTTGCATGATTTCCGTCGGCAGATCTCCTAGTTTGTCACTGGCAAGTCTTCTCTTATCGATTGATCGCACCTGAGAAATCAAGACCAAGCTGTCCTTGGTGGTCCCCCCGGTGCCCTCGGGCACAGGAACGTTAAGTACGTTGCCCACTTTGCCGTTGGCATCGGTGAGCGGGACGATGATCGTCATGGGATTCCGTTGCTCGGCAGCCTCATCGGGCGCATTGCGGCGGACGACGACACACATCCGCGTTTTTTGTTGCTCCGATCCAACCGTCGGATCGAGCGCGATTTTGTAGATCTCCCCGCGCTTCACTCTAGGCCGTCGGCCATCGTATCGGACAGTTCCGCTAAAACGGCGAGATCTCGCTCAGCATCTTCGAGGAGGATGCGCGAAACTTCCGCATCCAATCGCTCGCGCCGCAGTCGCAGGGCGGCTTCACGCGCAGCAGTGAGCATGAACTGCGTCCGGTTGTTTCCGGCCTCAGCATCGATCAGCGACAGGTCCTCGTCCGGAATACGCAAGGTTATCGTTGCCATAAGGAAAGTATAGCAATATTGTCAATACAATGTGTATTTCACACAACGACGCGCAGACTTGTATGCTACTCCGCATGTATCCCCGGGCAAAGCGGCGGATACGTCCGCTTTCGATAGGACCCGAGCCGGCGGAACTCGAACATATGTTCGATGAATGGACTCCCGATCGCTCGCAGGCCGAGCGACGTCCGGGTGGTCGAGGTCGCGGCCAAGAGTGCGCTCAATCGCGTCAGCCGCATGGGGTTTCGCTGGTCGCTGAATCCGTACACCGGGTGCGCGCACCAGTGCGTCTTCTGCTACGCGCGCGGCACGCACGCGTATCGCGATCTTGACGGCGTCCGGGAGTGGGGCTCCGCGCTGGGCGTCAAGGTCAACATCGCGCGCGTGCTGCGGGCCGAACTCGCGCGCCCGTCGTGGCGGCCCGAAGAGATCGCGATCGGCACGGCCACCGATCCGTACCAGGCGCTCGAGGGACGCTACCGCCTGATGCGGGGCATCCTCGCCGCGCTGCGCGATGCGCGGGCGCCCTTTCACATCACGACGCGCTCCCCGCTGATCGTGCGCGACCTCGACTTGCTCGCCGCGTGCGCGCGCCGTGCCGACGTCGGCGTCGCCGTGAGCATCGCGACGCTCGACGAGAGGCTCGCGCGGGAAATCGAACCGACCGTGGCGCCGCCGCGGCAACGGCTCCGCGCCGTGCGCGCGCTCGCGGACGCCGGGATTCGCGTCGCCGTGGCGGTCGCGCCGGTCCTGCCGGGGATCACCGACTCACCCGACGCGCTCGCCGCGGTCGTGCGTGCCGCTGCCGACGCGGGAGCCTCCCACGTGTGGCACGGCGCGCTCAACCTCGGGGCCGTGACGCGCGATGCATACTTCGCTTTCCTGAGCACGTCGCGACCGGAGCTGGTCGAGCGCTACACCCGGCTCTTCGCGCGCGGACGCTACGCCGAACCGGCCTACGTGCGAGAGGTCGCCGAGAGCGTTCACGCCGCCTGCCGCAGCACGAGGTTCGCCAGATGGCGATCGCTGCCGCCCGACGATCGGGGAGCGCAATTAGCGCTGTTGTAGATACGCGGGACAGGCGATCGGCCGGTCGCTCGCAAAGCGACCGTGATGATCTACCGGGTGATCTCCGCGGTTCTCGCGCTGGCGATGCTGATGCCCGCGCTCGCGGCGGCCGACGACGGGCTGCCCGATGCCGCGACGATCACCGCCAATGCTCGCAAAGGCCAAGACGTTCCGCTCGGTTACCGCTGGACCACCGTGACAGTACGATCGAACGGGGTGACCGTCAGCGAACGCGAGATCGTTCGCGGCGACGACTGGCGCACGATCTCGACGGCAGGCCCGTTCCACGAAGAAGCCGGCCGAATCAAAAGTCAGGGCTGGCATCAAAACGCGAACGGCCAGACGGTCAACGACGAACCGGATCCGGGCAACGCGAAGCCCGATCCCACTACGACGACCGTGATTCGCACGCGGACCCCGCTCGACGCCTACGTTGTCGCGAAACTCAACGTGCGCGGGTGGGGAACGCGCCGTTTCGTCGATCCGCAGACGTGGCGCACGCTCCGGTTCGAAACGATCACGGCGAACGGCTCGATCGTGACCGATTACGCGGACTTCCGTCTCGACGGCGGCCGCTTCTTCGCGCATCATTGGTCGACCCGGAACGACTACGCCCAGACGACGAGCGAGACGACGGTCACGGCGTACGATGCCACGCCGGTCAAGGACGAGGAGATCGCCGAGCCGGCGAGTCGCCGCAGCCTCGTCACGTTTCCGCCGGGCGTCACCTCAACCGAGCTGCCGGTCAAGTTCGGGCGGCACCACGTATTCGTGCGCGTCACGATCAACGGTCGCGGTCTGGACTTCATGCTCGACAGCGGCGCCGCCGGGATCACGATCGACAACGGCATCGCGCACGAGCTCGGCCTGACCCTCTACGGTCCGCACTCCTCCGTCGCCGCGCAACGATATGGGACGGCCAGAAGCATCATCCCGGAGATGAAGGTCGGCAGCCTCGTGATGCACGATGTCGCGGTTACGCTCGCCCCCGATACCTTTCACGAACAGAACGATGTTCGCACCGTCGGGCTCTTGGGGTTCGACTTCCTCGCCGAGCTCGGCGTCACTATCGACTACGAGCACCAACGCGTCGTCGCGGTCTCGGAGCCGCAATATCAACCGCCGGCCGGGAAAGGGGTCATCCCGCTCGATGTGCGGATCGGCAATGGATCGCCCTATCTGGACGTTCTCATCAACGGAGCGTTGAGCGAACGGTTCTTGATCGACACCGGTGGTGGCGGTTCGTTGATGATCTTCGATGCGTTCGCGCGCAAGCACCCCGAGGCGCTCAAGGACAAGGGCGGCGGCGGTGACGCGCGCCGCGTGCGGTTCAGCGGCATCGGCGGCACGATCGAAACGCAGCCGTACCAACTCGGAAGTGTGCGGATCGGTTCGCTGAACTTCGTCGATTTCGTCGGCTTCCTCGTGACGGCAAAGCACAGCTACGCCGGCGACGTCGACGGTCTCATCGGAGCCGACTTTCTGCGGCTCTTCGACGTCGGACTCGACTATGCGAGCAGCCGCGTGTACCTCGTACCGAATGCCCTCGGACGCCGCGCAATGGGCATCAAAGATTGAGCGGCAGACGTCCGATGTCCGACCGATACGCCAGCGGCGTGCCGGCCGGAAACCGCGCCTTGAGGCCCTCGATCTCCCGGTAGACGAGGTCGCGCGCGCCGGCGACCGTCTCGCCGCGGGCGGCGACGGTGAGCACGCGGCCGCCGGGCGACGAGACGGCATCGCCCTCGCGCGTCGACGTGCCCCAGAAGGCGACCGCATCGGGACCGAGGTGGAGATCGGCGGGAAGGCCGCGCACCGGCGTGTTCTCGTAGGGATAGCGCGAGGTGGCGAGCACGACGCCGACGCAGGCGTCGCGAGACCACGTAGCCGCGTCGATTTCGAGCGCGCCGTCGGCCGCCGACTTCAGATAGCGCGCGAAGTCGCCGTTCACGCGCGGCATCAGCACCTGCGTCTCGGGGTCTCCGAAGCGCGCGTTGAATTCGATCACCGACGGGCCGGCCGCGGTCTGCATGATGCCGCAGTAGAGGACGCCGCGATACTCCTCACCCTCGGCGAGCAACCCGCGCAGGACGGGCGCGACGATGCGTTCGCGCACGACGTCGAGCAGGTCGTCGGGAAATCCCTCGGGCGGCGAGTACGCGCCCATCCCGCCGGTGTTCGGACCCTTATCGTCGTCGCCGGCGCGCTTGTAGTCGCACGCCGCGGCAACGGGCACCATCGCGCGCCCGTCGGCGATGGCGAAGACGCTGACCTCGCGGCCGCTGAGCCGCTCCTCGATCACGACGTCCGCTCCGCCGCCCGGCACCTTCGCATCGCCATACCACTGCGTCAGCACCGCGAGCGCGCTCGCCGCATCGTCGCACACGACGACGCCTTTGCCGGCCGCCAAGCCGTCGGCCTTCACGACCGCACCGCCGCGCCAGTCCTCGAGCGCCCGTTTCGCCTGGTCGAGGTTGTGCACGACTTTGAAACGCGCGGTCGGAATCCCGTGGCGCTCCATGAAACGCTTCGCGAAGACTTTGCTGGTTTCGAGCCGGCCGCCGTTGCGGTTGGGACCGAACACCGCGATCCCCGCGTCCCGGCACTTGTCGCCGACGCCGGCGGCGATCGCGGTCTCCGGACCGAGCACGACCAGATCGATCTTCGCTTCGCGGGCGCGTGCGACGATCGCACGCGCGTCGGTCGCGCTGACGTTACTCCAGTTTTCGCCGCGCGAGGCGGTTCCGGCGTTGCCCGGTGCGTGGAACAGCGCCTCGCACGAGGACGACGTCGAGAGCTTCCACGACAGCGCGTCCTCGCGGGCGCCGCCCCCGACGATCAAAATTCTCATGTGGCGCTGGCGGTCGTGCGCCGACCTACCACGGAATCCTGCCGCCCGACACGCGGCGCGCTCGACGAGCATGGCCCGGTCGCACGAGCACCGAAGCGACCAGGCGTGAAACGTCCCGTCTGGCCGTTGCTGGTGGTTCTCCTGCTGTTCCCGGCGGCGGCTCGCGCAGACGACGCCTCGACCACGAGCAAAATGACCGGAGCCGTTGCGGCCGCGTATGCGGCAAGGCTTCCGACGGCGCTCTGGTACAGCACGAAGAGGACCGCGCACGGTGAGACGTTCTCGCACCGGTCCGTCCGGCTCGGGAACGATACTCGCGAAATCGACGACGCCGGGCCATTCCACACGGAGCACGGCCGTTCGGACGGACAGGCGTGGCACGAGAACGACAACGGACAAGTCGTCCTCGATAGCACGTTGCGCGGTCCGCTGATCCGCTTCCCAAAGTTTGCGAAAGCCACCGCGACGCGGATCCACGATCCCATCGACGGATACCGCGTCGAGAGCGTCGACTCGACGGGGACCGTCCGGGAATACGTCCAGACCGCGACGTGGAATGTCGTGCGCCGCGAACGCGTCGCGTCGAACGGTACCGTCACGGTGGTGTACGACGGCCTGATTCCGGGTCGGGATGCGACGGAGGGGCCCTCGAACGCGAACGCCTCCGTGCGGAGCTTAGCGCATGTTCCAGGCGCGACGCCGTACGAGCCGGCGTCGATCGGCGAATCCGATGTCGCGATGCCCGCACCGCGCCGCGCCCTGGTGGAGTTTCCGCAGGGCGAACATCGCGTCGTGCTGCCGACGTCGTTCTTGGGGCGAACCGTGATGGTGCGAGTGATGATCGCCGGCCGCGGGCTCGACTTTACGCTCGACACGGGCACCAGCGGGATCATGCTCGACAGCACGGTGGCGCGCGAGCTCGGCCTCACCTCCCATCTGCCGGGCGTCACGTTCTCCGCCGGTGCGGTCCCAACCGCGAAGGCGATCGTCCCCGAGATGCACGTGGGATCGCTCGCTATGCACGACGTCGCGGTGCTGCTCGTCCCCCTCGAGTGGCGCGAGGGGCCGGGCGTGAAGTCGGTGGGACTGCTCGGCTTTGATTTTCTCGCGGAGCTCGGCGTGAAGATCGACTACGAGCACAAACGCGTCACGGTCCAGCCGGGCAACGAGTACACGCCTCCGTTCGATCCGGCTGCGATCCCGCTCGACGTGCGCGTATCCGGCGGCGTGCCTTCGATCACCGCCGCGGTCAACGGCGCGGTCGGCAACCGCTGGGTCGTCGACACCGGGAATCCAGGCGCATTCATGATCCTCGATTCCTTCGCGCAGCTGCACCCTGACGCGATACGTGATGAAGGCAAAGGGCGGGCGCAGCCGGTGGAGTTCCTCGGCGTCGGCGGCGTTTTCCAAACGCGCGCGTATCAAATTCAGTCGCTCCGCATGGGCAAGCTCGACCTGCGCAATGCGATCGGATTCCGCGTCACGGCGCCGGGCAGCTTCCCGGGAACGGACGGGTTCATCGGAGCCGCTTTCCTGAGCCTGTTCACTGTCGACCTGGACTACGGGAACAGTCGTGTGTACCTCACCCCGAACTCCGCCGGCCGCGCCTCGATCGAACCCACACGTCCGTGAAGAACTCCAACCGCATGATTCATCGCCTCCTGCTCGGCCTGCTGCTCGCCGGCGCGCTGCTGGCGCCGGTACACGCCGGTGCCGCGGCGCCGAGCGCGACGGTGACGGGAATTCCGCTGGACGCGCCTTGGAAGTCGACCGTGTACGCGCTCGCGCGCGCGACCTTCCGGCATCCCGCCTGGGGATGGCAGCACTGCGAGCGCGATTACCAGCTCGCCGTCGAGGTCGCCAAAGGCGACGGGCTCACGCTAGACACCGACGTCCTCTTCGCGGCCGCGTTCCTGCACGACATGGCGGCCTTTCCGCCCTACGAGCAGCCCAAGACCGAACACGGCGACGTCGCGGCGGTGAAGAGCGAACCGATCCTCCGTGACGCCGGCTTCCCGATGGCGAAGTTTCCGGCGGTGCAAGCGGCGATGCGCGAGCATATGTACTACTCGAAAGTCGGGACGATCCCCGAAGCGATTGCGCTGCACGATGCCGATTCGCTCGATTTCCTCGGCGCGGCCGGCGCTGCGCGCATGCTCGCCCTCACCGGTGAGGCGAAGCCGGACATCCAGCCGGCGCTCAAGTCGCTGCGCAGCTTCGTCACGGATATTCCGCCGAAGCTCGTGACGGCGACGGCAAAGCGCGTCGGCGCGCAGCGCGCGGCGGAACTCGCCCGGTTCTTAGGCAGCCTCCGCGACGAAACGTTCGACACGACGATCTGAAGGCGCGTCGGGATGAGCCTCGCGTCGCTGCGCAAGCGGCTCGCCAAACCGGCCAGCCTCATCGAAGTCGGCGGAATGCGGCCGCCGACGGATCCGACGGTGTCGTGGTTTGGTGCCGTTCACCTCGGCGCGCCCGGTGAAGAATGACCCCGGTGGCAAGGTCTCCCGATGGCGCCGATCGCGCAATTGATCTTGCGCGAAGCGCCGTTCCGTCCCGCCGTACTCGACGACATCGCTCTGCTGACGGTGTTCGCCGCGAACCTTCCGCTCCACGGTGGCGAAGCGAACGGCGACGGGTGGCTGCTGCGCGCGTATCCCTCCCTGCTCGCCGCGGACTTTCCCGATTGGCCCGATATTCCCGACGACGTCTCCGTTTCGGCCGAGATCGAAGACGAGTGGGAAGAGCACTTCGGAGCGCACCAGGGGCTCAAGCTCGGCGGCTGGCCGACGCTGCTGCAAGACCAGATTTTTTGGGCGCCGTTCAACGAACACCCGGCGAATCCGGAGTACGCATTCCAGATCGCGGCGGTGCCGAAGGCCGGCTTCGGATTACGCGGCGACGGGATCTGGTATTTCGGGCGCGGCACGGGCGACGCGCGCGACGTGTGGACGTTCGAGAATCAGCTGATGTGAGGGGCCCGGCGCGTCATTCCCACTCCACCGTTGCGGGCGGCTTCGACGTAATGTCGTAGGCGACGCGGTTGATCCCCGGGACTTCGTTGACGATGCGGGTGGAGATGCGCGCGAGGAGTTCGTGCGGAAGGCGCGCCCAATCGGCGGTCATCCCGTCTTCGCTGGTGATCGCGCGGACACCGACGAGGTAGCCGTAGGTACGGCCGTCGCCCATCACGCCGACGCTTCTGACCGGCGTCAGCACCGCGAAATACTGCCACGGGCGCGGCAGCAGCTCGTGCGCCGCCGCGTCGATCTCGCTCGTCACGATCCAGTCGGCGTCGCGCACGATCGCGAGGCGTTCGCGATCGACCGCGCCGATGATGCGCACCGCCAGCCCCGGACCGGGGAACGGCTGCCGTTCGACGATCGCGTTGGGCAGGCCGAGGACGCGTCCGGCTTCGCGGACTTCGTCCTTGAAGAGCGCGCGCAGCGGCTCCACCAGGGCCAGCGCCATGCGTTCCGGCAAGCCGCCGACGTTGTGGTGCGATTTGATCTTGTGCCCGGCCTTCGAGCCCGGCGTCTTCGATTCGATCACGTCGGGATAGAGCGTGCCCTGCACGAGGAACCGAACGTCGGGGATCTTCTTCGATTCTTCTTCGAAGATCGCGATGAACTCGTGGCCGATGCGGATGCGCTTCTCTTCCGGATCCTCGATGCCGGCCAGCCGGTTGAGAAACCGTTCCGATGCGTCGACATGGATCACGTTGAGATGCAGCACGTCGCGGAATGCCGCGACGACGCCGGCCGACTCGTTCTTGCGCATCAGCCCGGTATCGACGTAGATGCAGGTCAGCTGTTTGCCGATCGCGCGCGAGACGAGCGTCGCGGCAACGGCCGAATCGACGCCGCCCGAGAGCGCGCAGAGCACGTTCGCATCGCCGACTTGCGCGCGGACTTTCTCGATCGCATCGTCGACCCACGAGTCCATCCGCCAGGTCGGCGCGATCCCCGCGATCGTGTGCAGAAAATTCTCGAGGATCGCCG
>JAQBPL010000311.1 GCA_028287545.1 Vulcanimicrobiota bacterium
GGCGCGACCAAAGCGTTCCTGCTCTCGTTCAGCGAAGCGCTGGCGGAAGAAGTGCGCCCGCATGGAGTTCGCGTCGTCGCGCTCTGCCCGGGCCAAACCGAGACCGCGTTTTTCACCGGCATGGACGAAGCGCGCTCCCCCGGCCGCGCGCGCACGTCCGAGCAGGTCGTCGCGACGGCGCTGCGCGCCCTCGAACGCGGCCGCGTCGTCGCCGTCGACGGTCTCGCCAACTACCTGCTCGCCAACGCGTCTCGGTTCGCGCCGCGTTGGCTCGTCGCACGCATCGCCGCGCGCATGTTTCGCCCATCGCTGTCACCCTGAGCTTGTCGAAGGGTGAGCCACGATCGTGGCCCATGCTTCGACAGGCTCAGCATGACGATGCGGGGGACGGGATTCCGGCGCGGTCTCCTGAAGATTACGGAGTCCTGCTTACCGTTCTCGGGAGGCGTGCTTTGAGATTCCGGGCTTTTGCTGTCTGTGCTCTGTTTTTTGCGGCGTTGAGCGCCGTCGCGTCGGCCCAGGCGAAGCCCTCGCCCGGACCGTCGGGATCACCGGCCGCCTCCGCATCGCCGGCTGCCGCCGGATCGCCGGCTGCCGCGGCGAGCGCGGCCCCGAAGCCCGGCGAGATCCCGGCGTACGATACGTTCGTGAAGGACGCGGTCGTGCAGGACGGGCTCTTCACGCTGATCCGCAAGGACGGCAAAGTCTCGATGGTGCTCAAGGCCGACCAGCTCGACCGCGATTATCTCCAGACGGCCGTGCCGAAAAACGGCCTGGGCGGCTACGGCATCCTCTCGGGCGACGTCTTCCAGCAAGAGGCGCGCACGATCCGCTTCGTGCGCAACGGCAAGAACGTGATCATGCTGTGGCCGCACACGCGGTTCTTGGCCGATCCGAACACGCCGCTCGCCGAAGCGGTGCGGCTCTCGACCGCGGACTCCGTCATGGGCGTCGCGGGAATCGTCGCCGAGCGCAAGGAGGACAAGGCGATCGTCATCGAGCTCTCCGCGCTGCTCGGTGACGTGATGGACCTGACGACGTCGCTGAACGGCGTCCTCGCGCCGCCGACGAATCCGGCCGGCGCGTATCACCTCGATGCCACCCGCTCGTACTTCGGCCTCTCCAAGGCGTTCCCGAAGAACGTCGTGATCGAGGCCGACCAGTCGTACGCATCGTTCAAGCCGACGGTGATCGACACGGTCGTCGATCCGCGCTCGTTCCAAATTCGCGTCGCCTACAACTTCACCGAACTCCCCGACGCGAGCAAGTATATGCCGCGCCTGGTCGACGATCGGGTCGGATATTGGGACGACCTCCACATCTCGTTCGACCATGTCGAGCGCATGGACAACCGTGTCCACTACGTGCTGCGTTGGAACATGAAGCCGAGCGATCCGAGCAAACCGCTCTCGCCCGCGGTCCAGCCGATCGTCTACACGCTCGCCAACACGATCCCGGTGGAATATCGCGAGCCGATCAAGACGGCGATCCTGGCGTGGAACAAACCGTTCGAGAAGATCGGCATCTCCGACGCCGTGAAGGTGCAGGATCAGCCGAAGGATCCCGATTTCGATCCCGATGACATTCGCTACAACATGATCCGCTGGCTGACCGAGTCGAACTCGGGCGGCTTCGCCGAGGCGCAGATCACCTGGGATCCGCGTGACGGCCAGATCTTCCGCAGCGGCGTCATGATCGACAGCGATCTCGTCCGCTTCGGCGCGGTGTACTACCGGCTGCTCGGCGTCACCGCCGACGGCGAGGAAGACGCCGATCACGACGAGCGTTTGACCGCGCACAGCCGCTTCGCGCACAACGACGGACCCGGTGCGCACGCGCAGCTGATGTATTCGGCGATCGCGACGGCGTTGATGCAGGGCGGCGATCCGGCGACGATCGCGCAGCGTTCCTCGCAAGAGTTCCTGCACGCGATCGTGCTGCACGAAGTCGGCCACGATTTCGGTCTCGGCCACAACTTCATCGGACACATGGCGTACAGCGCCGCGCAGATCCGCGACAAGCACTTCACCGAGCAGCACGGCATCGCGTCCTCGGTGATGGAGTACAACCCGGCCAACGTGTGGCCGAAGGGAACCAGCACCGGTACCGTCGAGCAGACGGTGCTCGGACCGTACGACTACCATGTCATCCGTTGGGGCTACGCGCCGATCGCCGGCGCGAAGACGCCGTTCGATGAAGTCCCGACGCTCGACCGCTGGGCATCGAACTGGACCGATCCGAAGGTGCGCTTCGCGAGCGACGAGGACGTGGCGTGGGGCGGCGGCCATGCGGTCGACCCGCGGGTGCATCAGTTCACGCTCACCAACGATCCGCTGAGCTGGTGCACGACCCAGATGAACCTCGTGCACACGCTGATGGGCAAAGTCGACGCGCGCTTCCCGCAAACCCAGCATCCGTACGAGGAAGAGCGTCAGGCGTTCGCGACGCTCGTCGGCCAGTACGGGCGATGCGCCACCAACACGGCGCACTGGATCGGCGGCGAGTATCTCTCACGTTCGCGGCGCGGCGATCCGCACGCGGAGGTGCCGCTCGTCCCCGTCTCGCGCGCCGACGAGCAGCGCGCGTTCGGCATGCTCGAGAAGTACCTGTTCTCGAACGACGCCTGGCGGTACGATCCGGGCACCCTGCGCCGCCTCGTGTACACCGAGTACGCGCCGTTCTCGAACTTCGGATACGAGCCGACCGCGCGTCACGACATTTCGGTTGCCGACATGGCGGGGCGCTTCCAAACGCGCGCGCTCAGCTACCTCTTCGCGCCGGTCGTTCTGGCGCGCATCGCCGACCTGCCGACCAAAGCGAAGCCCGGCGAGACGATGACGCTCGCCGATCTCTTCGCCTGGTCGCAGAACGCGATCTACGGCGACGTCGCCAGCGGCGGCGTCGCAAACGCGACGCAGGTGCGGCGCAACCTGCAGCGGCGTTACACGGTGATGCTGCGCACGCTGGCGATCGCTCCGCCGCGCGGCACGCCGTACGACGCGCAGGCGCTGGCGCGCTACGAGCTCGGCGCGCTCAACCGCGACATCGCGGCCGGGCTCACGCATCGTGGGCTCGATCTGCAGACGCGCGCGCATCTGAGCGCGCTGCAGGAGGACGTGACGCGCACGCTGCGGGCGCAGCAGGTAATCGGCGGCTGAATCCAGCGCAGCGCCGCGCGGAAACGAGGAAGCCCGCCGTGTGTGCACGGCGGGCTTCTCTCTTCTGAGTGGAACGGGTGAGGGTTTAGTAACTCTGCACGCAGGCGTTGTTGCTGTTGCTCCACAGCGGCTGCGTCGGGTAGCCGCCCGCGTTCGGGTTGTTGATGAGGCTGACCCAGGCGCACTTGTCACCGTTCTCCGCGCCGCTCGAGTCGAGCCAGCCGGAGCTCGGGAACGGATCCGTTTCGGTCTCGCCCTGCTCGTGGCCGCCGACGATGGTGACGCCGTCGAGCGTTCCCGGGCTGTTGACCGAACCCGCGCCGCACGACGCACCGGCGTCGGGCATGTACGGCAAGTTCGTCCACGCGATCGTGCCGCCGCTGGCGCTCGTGCTGCTGTGATACGCGCAGTACTGCGTGCCGAATCCCGACGGCTTGATGCCGTGCGGCATCGCCACGATGTACGCGGCGCTGGCCGTGTAATCGCCGTAGTGCGCGGCAGCCCTTGCGGCCTCAGCGGCCATTGCGGACTGCGACGGCCGGCTCGGCGGAGAACTCGACGTGTCGACGTACGAACCGGCAAAGATGTTGCCCGCGTTGCCGACGTGCGCGCCGCCGGACTGCGTGTATTGCGAGACGCTATTGAGCCACTTGCTCCCGCCGATCACGCCGTAGAACGCTTTGAGCTGCGCGGCCACGCCGTTCGGATCGCCGCTGCCGTTCCATGCCGAACCCCAGAACACCACGTAGATTTTGGGCGCGGTCTGAATGGGTCCGTTGTGATAGAGCAGCGGCGACGTCGCTTGGGGGGTGCGTCCGCCGCTCGAATTTATCGTGTCGATGACGTCGCGCGTCGGAAAGATGCGCACCACCGTTCCGGTGGCGGTGTCGACCGCCGAGAACGTCGAAAGCGTCGTCAGTTCACGGTCGGCGCTGGACGTAGTCGTCGTGCTTGCCGAAGGGATTGCTTGCCCTCCGCCACTCGAGCACGCGGCTAAAATCGCCGCCGCTGAAAGCAGTGCGAGAAGTCGTGCCTGTACCAAGATGAGCCTCCACACCCGAGTTCTAGACTCAGGAAACGTCAAGGAAGCGTTAGCAATCCGTTAGGGTTTCTTAACGCTCGGCGCGCTTTAGGGGCTGACCGGCCATGCACCTTCGACAAACGTCGCGGCAAATTGTGCACTAACGCCCAAATGGATGAGGTGGGGAAACCGGTTTCAGGCCAAATCATCGCGGCTGGCCGTCGCGAGCGCCAAAAAATAGCAAAAACAGGTTACGGGCTTACCTCTGCCGCCGTGGCAAACTGCGCCGGGAGTGTGAGCTCGAGCATTTCGAGATCCGAGCTGTGCCCGAGCTCGACGTGCCGGATTCCGGGCGGCTGCACGACCGACGAGCCCGGCTCCAGCCGCACCCGTCCGATCCCCTCGTATTCGAACTCGACCCAGCCGCGCAGCACGTAGACGAATTGAAAGTCGAGGCTGTGGTGGTGCCGTTCGCCGCGCGTCGCCGACGCGCCGCGCGCGCGGATCAAGTGCGCCCCGACCCGGCCTTGCGTTGCGCCGGAGACGCCGAGGTCGCGGTAGGCGAACAACTCGCGCAGGCCGCCGTTCCACTGGGCATCGCCGGCGCGGCTCAGCGCGAAGCCGGCGGGAACCTCGTCGCTCATCGCGGGCGACGTCCGAGCCATGCGACGAGATTGGCCACGTACGTTTTGGTGTCGTCGAGCAGCGAGGGATTCTTCCGGATCGCGTCCGAGGGCGGCTCGCTCACGAAGGACGGAGAACCGGCGTTGACGTCCCAGTTGTAATCGCAGAAGTGGTGGAACGTCGACTCGGCCCAGCCGGGGCCGTTACCGTTCGCCGGCTCGAACGCAACCGCGATGTTGAACGGCCGATTCGTGGCCTTCGACGTGCCGGTGACGACGACGCGCGCAGTCGGATCGCCCGGCGGCGTACCGACCCCGCCTTCGTGCGGATGCGCCGGCAGCGTCCCGACCCGCGTTCCGTTTCGCTCGAGTACGGGGTGAACTGGATCGATCGCCGCGACCCGCTGCACGTCGCCGTTCGCGCCGGAGTGATAGTTCGGATAATCGATCGCCGGATTGTCCGGGTCGTCGCGGCGGTTGCGGTCGGGGTCCGGATCCGGCTGCTCGGAGTGGAAGAAATGCGCTCTGCCGATACCGCCGAGCTTGCAGAGCGACGCGCCGAGATCTTGATGATCGCGGGTCGAGAAGATCGCGCCGCCACGTTCGCGGAAACGGCTGATCGCCGCGCACTCTGCTCGGTTGAGTCCCGACTCACCGCCGGTGTCGACGCCGATCAGCCACAGTTGGTCGTAGTCTGAGGTGTCGAGTCCGGCGAGCACCGGATCGTTTCCGCCGGGATCCGGTTCCCGATCGCGTGCGGTAACCTCGGCAACCGGCAGGCCGTCGGGCGTCGTGAGTCCCGCCAGGGTGCCCCGCAGCAGCGAGAAGCGGTTGATGTTCCAATCGTCTTCGTCGTACAGAATCGTGGTCTGGAGCAGAATCCTGATCGGTTTCGCTGCCGTAGCGGTCATTCAAACCGTCCTCGTGGTCGCTCTGGCGGGGGTGATCGGTCAGACCGAAGGCGATGCGCGCCCGGTTGCAGCGCGGTAGCATGTCCAGGTGAACCATCGCGCCCTGGGCATCGCGGCTGCGCTCTTCTATATCTTTTTGTGGGCGTCCGCGTTCGTACCGAGCAAAATCGGGGTGCTCGACTCCTCGCCGCTGTGGTTCCTCGTCGTGCGCTTCGTCGTCGCGGGCGCGGTCGCGCTCGCGGTCGCTCGCGCGCTCGGCGCCACGTTCCCGACCAGCCGGCGCGATTGGATCGCGGTCGCTGTGCTCGGCGTGCTGGCGAACGCGATGTACCTCGGCTGCACGTACGAAGCGCTGCGCCACATGGGCTCGGGCGTGGGCGCCATCATCGCATCGACCAATCCGCTCACCCTGGCGCTCGTCGCGCCCTGGGTGCTGCGCGAGCCGCTCACGCTCGGGAAGATCGCCGGGCTCGTGCTCGGCTTCGGGGGCGTCGTCGCGATCATGGTCGTCCGGTTGGGCAGCGGGACGGCCGAGCCGCGCGACATCGGCATCGCCTTTTGCGGCGTGCTCGCGAGCGTCGCTTCGACGATCGTGTACAAACGCTGGTGCACCGCGCTCGACTTGCGCGCGGTGACCGCGCTGCAGCTGGTCGCTGCGGGAATCGTGCTGCTGCCGCTCGCCGTCGTCTTCGAAGGCGCGCCGCACGCGACGTGGACGCCGCAGCTCATCGTCTCGTTCTGGTACGTCGTCGTCGTGATGTCGCTCGGCGCGTCGCTGCTCTGGTTCTGGCTGCTCACGCACGGCGAAGCATCGCGGGTGAGCGCGTATTATTTCCTCACGCCGGTGTTCGGGCTCGCGCTGGCCGCGCTGCTCCTGCACGAGGCGGTCGGACTGCGCGACCTCGGCGGTCTCGCTGCGATCGCGCTCGGCATCACCTTGGTGCAGCGCGCGTGAGCGCATGCTGAGCGAGCGCTGGCGCGTGCTCGCGGTGATGACGACGGCGCAGGCCGGATCGTCGCTCGTGCAGCAGGCCCTCGGGGCGCTCTCCCCGGTCCTGGTCGTCACGTTCGGGCTCTCGAAAGCGCAGCTCGGCGCGGTTTTCACTGCAGTGCTGGTCGGCTGCGCGTGCTGCACCGCCGCGTCGGGTGTCTTCACCGACCGGTGGGGCGAACGCAAGATGCTGCTCGTCTCGGCGATCATCATGACGGCGGCGCTGCTCGCCGCCGCGCTCGTGCAGCAATACTGGTGGCTGGTCGCCACGCTGGCCGTCTACGGCGCGGGATACGCCGCGGCGACGCCGGCCGGCGGCCGCGCGATTCTCGCCTGGTTCGATCGCGATCGCGGCCTCGCGATGGGGATCCGCCAAACCGGCGTCTCCGTCGGCGGCCTCGTAGGGGCGATCGGTTTTCCCGTCATCGCCGCGTACGGCGGGTACCGCGCGGCGTTCGTGTTCGCGGCGCTGCTAGTTGCGGTCACCAGCGGCGTGGCGTACGCGGTGTATCGTCAGGCGGCCGGCGACGACGCGGCGCCGGCGTCGCTGGCCGGCGTTCTGCGCGGAATGCGCACGCTCGCCCAGGACCCGCGTTTGATCGCGGTCACGCTGACCTGCATGCTGCTCTCCGCGACGCAGTTCATCGTGAACGCGTTCGTCACGATCACCGCCGTCACGGTCGTGCACACCACGGCGCACGTCGCGGGCGGCGCGCTGGCGGTCGCGTTCGTCACGGCGATCTGCGGACGGCTCGGCTGGGGTTTCCTGAGCGACCGCTATCTCGACGGGGACCGCATCGTCCCGCTGGCGGTCATCTGCGTGCTGGTCGCGATCGGCGCCGCGATCTTGGCCCTGCTCGGTCGCGGCGCGGTGGCTTCGCTCTTCGTCGCGAGCGCGCTGCTGGGGCTCAGCGCGTCGGGCTGGAACGGCCTGATGGCGGCCGCGCTCTCCGAGGTCGGCGGCGTCGAGCGTGCGGCCAGCGCCCTGGGTCTGGGCCTGACCGCGATCTTCGCGGCGTCCGCCGTGGCGCCGTCCGCGTTCGGCGCGCTGGCCGACCATACGTCGCTCGCCGTCGCGTGGGGCGTGCTCTCGGGAGTGGTCCTGCTGGGCCTCGGTCCGATGCTCTGGCTGCGCAGCCATCTCCGACTTCGGTCGCGCAGGTCCGCCATCGGCGCGGGATGAACCGAGGTCGGTCCGCGCCCAGGTGGCGGAATTGGTAGACGCGCTAGTTTCAGGTATTAGT
>JAQBPL010000324.1 GCA_028287545.1 Vulcanimicrobiota bacterium
GCGTTCACCGACATCTTCGCGATGCTGATCGGCAGCGCGTTCGGCCGTCATCAGCTGACCCGCCTCTCGCCGAAGAAGACGGTCGAAGGCGCGATCGGCGGATTCGTCGCCGCGCTGGTCGTCGGATCGGCGATCGCGCTGATCCCGTGGCTGCACGTCGCCTGGTGGCAGGGCGTCATCGTCGCGGCGATCACGTCGCTGGCGGCGCAGGCCGGCGATTTGGTCGAGAGCGCGCTCAAGCGCGACGCGAAGGTGAAGGACGCGGGCTCCCTAATCGCCGGTCACGGCGGCGTCCTCGACCGCTTCGACTCGTACATCTTCGGCGGCATCGCCTTCTACTTTGCCCTCTACCTCATCGGCGTGATCTCCCAGAACCGGCTGACGTCGTGAAAAAGATCGCGATTCTCGGCAGTACCGGGAGCATTGGGACGCAGGCGCTGGATGTGATCGCTCGGCATCCGGAGCGGTTCGAGGTGGTTGGGCTTGCGGCGGGACGTAACGTGGAGTTGCTCGCGCAGCAGGCTGCGCAGTTCCGGCCGCGCGTCGTCGCCGATGCGCGCGACGGTGCGCGTGGTCTGCACGACGTCGCGTGCGAGAGCGGCGCGGAGCTGGTGCTGGCGGCGACCGACGGTGCGGTCGCGTTCGACGCGGTCTTCGCGGCCGTCGATCGCGGCATCGACATCGCCGTCGCCAACAAAGAACTGATCGTCGCCGCGGGTGAATTGCTGGTCGCGCACGCAGCGCGCAGCGGCTCGCGCCTGCTGCCCGTCGACAGCGAACACTCCGCGATCTTCCAGTGCGTGCAGGGTGCGCCGCCGGAGCAGGTCGCGGCGATCGTGCTCACCGCGTCGGGCGGCCCGTTCTGGGAGCGCACGCGCGAGGAGATGGCCGATGCCACCGTCGCCGAGGCGCTCGCGCACCCCACCTGGCAGATGGGCGTGAAGAACACCGTCGATTCGGCGACGATGATGAACAAGGGCCTCGAGGTCATCGAGGCGTCGCGGCTCTTCGGAATTCCGGGCGACCGAGTCCACGTCGTCGTGCACCGCACCTCGGTCGCGCACGGCTTCGTCGTGTTCACCGACGGCAACGTGGTGGCGCAGCTCGCGCCGCCCGACATGCGGCTGCCGATCGGCTATGCGCTGGCCTACCCCGAGCGGCTGGCCGACCGTCCGTTCAGCGACCCGCTCGCTGCGCTGGGCGGCGAAACCGGCGCGGCTTCGGCTACGTTGACGTTCCAACGCCCCGACCTCGATCGGTTCCCCTGCCTGCGGCTCGCCTACGAGGCGCTCGCTCGCGGGGGCACCGCCCCGGCCGTGGTGTCCGCCGCCAACGAGGTCGCCGTCCAAGCCTTCGTGGCGGGCGAACTGCGCTTCGGCGACATCTCGGTCTGCATCGAAACCACGCTCGCCCGGGTCGGTAGGTACCAACTGAGTCTCGACGCCGTCCGCGACGCAGATCGCGCGGCTCGAGAAGCCGCCCGCTCGTTCGTCGAGCAGCGGATCGCAGAACCGTTACGGAGACCATGAGCCCGCAAAGCATTCTTCTGTTCCTGGTGACCCTCTCGGTGCTCGTGGTGCTCCACGAGTACGGGCACTTCATCGTGGCCCGCCTCAACGGCGTGCGGGTGACGGATTTCGCTCTAGGCATGGGCCCGACGCTCGCGAAATGGACGTCGAAGCGCAGCGGCACGGTCTATCGGCTCAACGCCTTCCCGATCGGCGGCTACTGCCAGATGAAGGGCGAGGACGGTCAATCGACCGAGGCCGAGCAACAACGCGCGTTCCGCGACGGCCACGAGTACGACGCCGACAATTTCCAGGCCAAAACGCCGCTGCAGCGGCTCGCGATCGTCCTCGCCGGCCCGATTATGAACTTCATCCTGGCCTTCGCGCTGCTGTTCGCTGGTGCGCTTGCCTTCGGCGTGGTCGGGAGCACCGCGACGACGATGATCGCCGAAGTCGTCCCCGGGATGCCGGCGGCCAAGGCGGGCCTGCAGGCCGGCGACACCATCGTGGCGATCAATGGCCGCGCGATGGCCGACGGCAACGCCCTGGTCGAGTTCATCCACGCGTCGGCCGGCAAGCGGCTCCACGTCGAATACGATCACAACGGGGTCCGGCGCACGATCGACATCACGCCGATCTCGAGCAAGAACCCGGTGACCGGCAAGATGGAAGGCCGGCTCGGCTTCCAGCCGCTGCCGCCGCCCGAGCGCGTCGGCGTCGTGAAAGCGCTGGAGTATTCGGGCCGCCAGTTCGCGTTCGTCACGACCTCGACGCTGGGCGCGCTCGGCGCGCTCGTCACGCATCCGAAGGACGTCGCGGGACAAGTGCGCGGTCCGATCGGGATGGCCCAGGCGTCCGCCCAGGCCCAGCGCTTCGGCGCCTATATCTTCGTGTCGTTCGCGGCGCTGATCTCGATCTCGCTCGGCATCTTCAACCTGCTGCCGATCCCCGCGCTCGACGGCGGGCGCGGCGTGTTCATCCTGGTCGAGATGCTGCGCGGCCGGCCGGTCCCGGCCGAGAAGGAAGCTCTGGTGCACGTCGGCGGCTTCGCGGTGCTGATCGTGCTGATGATCGCCGTTTCATATCACGACGTGGCGGCGATGTTCTCCGGCAAGCCCGCGTTCTAAGGCTCGTCTGGTAGACTAGGTACCATGATTCGCCTGCGACGCAAGACGAAGGCCGTTCTCCTCGAGAACAAGTCCGACTGGTCGAAGGACGCGAAGAAGGTCTGGATCGGCGGGGACCATCCCATCGTCGTGCAGTCGATGACCACCACCGACACGGCCGACGTCGACAAGACGCTCGAGCAGGTCTACGGCCTCGCGATGGCCGGCTGTGAAGTCGTGCGGGTGACCTGTCAGGACGTGCGCGACGCCGCGGGCCTGCCGGCGATCGTCGCGCGCTCGCCGGTGCCCATCGTCGCCGACGTCCACTTCGACCACAAGATGGCCCTCGCAGCGATCGAGGCCGGCGTGGCCAAGCTACGCCTCAACCCCGGCAACATCACCGATCCCGTGAAGACCCGCGAGGTCGTCAAGCTCGCCCTGGAGCGCGGCACCCCGATCCGCATCGGGGTCAACATGGGCTCGCTCGCGCGCGACCTCGA
>JAQBPL010000358.1 GCA_028287545.1 Vulcanimicrobiota bacterium
CGCACCGTCGCCGCGCCGCGATGCCGGCCGCGTTTGGCGCGGCGGCCGCGCTGCTTGCGCTCAGCGTCGCGCTCGGCGCGCGTCCGCATGGGAAGGAGGTCGCGGTGCGAACGGTGGTTCCATCGCCGCAGCCAGCCTCCGCGCTCGTCGTCATGCCGAACGTGCGCGGCTTGACGCTCGCCTCCGCCCGGGCGGCAATGTTCGGCGCGCATCTCAACGCAAACTACGCCGCGCGTCTGTCGACCCTGCCGGCGAATACCGTCATCGACGAATATCCCGCTGCCGGGACACTGTTGCGCCTGAAGGCAACGGCACTCGTCGTCATCTCGGCAGGTTCGCAACCGCGCGTGCTCTACACGGGAGCGGCGTCGAGCCCGGCGCTCTCGGCTCCCCCCGGATGGCGCAAGCATCACGGCAAGCACGGAAAGCACCACAAGGACGAAGGCGGCGACTGAGCAGCGACAAAAAGGGCGGCGTCCTCACCGCTTCACAATAGCGTAAGCGTGTTGGAACCGGAACGCGACGACCGCACGGAATTGCTGCTCGCCCTGGGGCGCGGCTTGCATCAAGCCGGGCTGGCGACGGATGCGCTCGAGGAGATCCTGCACGACGTCGCGATCGCGTGCGGCGTCGCCCTGCAGGTGAACGTGCTTCCGACGAGCCTCACGCTGGCCGTCGGCGCCGGATTCGCGCAGCGGCTCGTGATCCTGCGTCTCGAGCCGGGGCGGCTCCACTTGCGCAAACTCGCCCTGCTCGAGGGCGTCGTCCTCGCGCTGCGCCGCGGTGGAGACCCGGGCGTTGCCCTGGTCGAGGTCACGCACATCGACACGGCGGCGCGGCTCGATCCGCCGCTGCTGACGGTATTCGCGTACGCCGTGCTGGCGACCGGAACGGCCCTCCTGCTCGGGGGCGAGCAGCGCGACGTGGAGGCGTCGGCGCTTGCCGGGATTGCGATCGGCGCGATCGGCGCGATCGCCCTGCGCCGTCCGCGGGTCGACCGCGTCTTCGAGTTCGTCTCGGCCTTCGTCGCGACGGTGATCATCACGCTGTGGGAGCGCTTCGTGGGCTCCGTCGCGTTGTACGTCGTGCTGATCGCTGCGATCGTGCAGCTGCTGCCGGGCTATTCCCTCACGACGGCCCTGAGCGAACTCGCCAACCGCAACTGGGTCTCCGGAACCGCCCGGCTCGGCGGCGTGTTCGTGACGCTGCTCTCGCTCGGCTGCGGCTTCGCGCTCGGATCCGGATTCGGCGGCGCCACGATCTTCAACAGCGCGACGGTGAGCGCCGGCAGCACGAGCGCGCTCTCGGCACTCGTGGCGGGCGTGCTGATGGCGATCGGTATCGCGCTCATCCTGCAAGCCCGGTATCGCGACATCGGCTGGATCGTGGCCTCGTGCCTAGGGACGATCGCGCTCGCGCACGCCTTCCCCGCTCTGGGCATCGTCCAGGCGAGTCCGTTTGCGACGGCGTTCACGATCGGTCTCGCGACGAACTTGATCGCACGCGTTCTGCAAATCCCCCGAACGGTCGTGCTCGTCCCCGGACTGCTCGTGCTGGTCCCAGGATCGCTCTCGTACCAGAGCCTGCTCTACATCTTTCAGAACGACTCGACCGACGCCGTTTCGCTCGCCGTTCACGCACTGCTCGCCGCGATCCTGATCGTCGCGGGCTTCCTCACCTCGCAGCTGATCGCGCCGCCGACACGCCGCGCGCTGCTATAACGACAAGCGGTCGGTCGTCTCGCAGACGAACGCTGACGACAACGCGTGTACGTGGAGCACGCGTTAAGGAGCCCGCGTAGGGAGAGCGCGTGATCGCGGTTGAATTTTCATCCGTACGATACCGTACGGGAGGAAGTTCTCTTCCACCCCAGGCACGTAGTACAGTCGGTTTTGGACTGGACGTGCGCAAAGTTGCGCCCGCTCCGGATCGGGCTCGGGTATTCCCGGAACGGGGTCAGTTGATGCGATCGTTGTCGTGCTTTATAAGCATTGTGTTTGCGTTTGCCCTGGGGGCACCAGCCCTCGCGCAACCGGCTGGGAGCACGCCGTCTCCGGCGCCCGCCGCAATCCTCGGAGCCGTCTCCGTGACCGGCTCGGTGGTCGATCGTTCGAGCGGACTTCCGCTCTCGGGCGCCTCGGTCATCGCCGTCGGGACGAAGTATCGCACGACGGCGGATGCAAACGGTTCGTTCGCCTTCACGCTTCCACCGGGGATGTACACGTTCCAAGGAACGTCGGCCGGCTACGAAACCCAACAGACCGACAACGTCGCCATCGTCACGGGACTCTCCACGGCGGTTACGCTGTCGCTGCAGCGTGCGCAGAACTCGAGCAGCGGCATGCAAACGATCGGACACTCCTCTGCCCGCGCGAACGATGCGCTTCAGCCCGCCACGGTGATTCAGCACACCGTCGTCGCGAGCGACCAGCTCGCACAAGGAACGGTCAGCGCCATCAACGCGCTCAAGGACCTTCCCAACGTCAACCTCTCCACCGGCATATCGGCGCCGGGAATCGACGTCTCGGTTACGCTTCGCGGTCTCGGCGCACAGCAGCTCATCGACGGTCATCCGACGGAAGTGGCGCTGAACAGCGTCGCCCTGTTCCCGTTCCAGACCATCAACGTCGTGTACGGATCGGGCAAAGGCGAGCTGTACCCCGTCAATGCGATCGGCGGCGTCATCGACTTCCGCACGATCTCCCCGACGCTGTTGCCGCACACGACCTTCATGCAGGGCTTCGGCACCTTCGGACATCTCACGACCGCCGTGAACACGACCGGAACCGCCGGCAAGCTCGGATACGCGCTCTCGTTCGGGACCGAAGGGATTCAAGGACCCTACGCGCCGACGACGCGCTACGAACCGCGCAACGGCTGGGATCCCACCGCCACGGAGGCATCCGTGGCGGCGCGCAACACGGTCTCGTTCAACGCACCGTTCAGCGTGAAGTCCGAGTTTGCGAAGCTCTCCTATGCCATCTCGCCGTCGATCACCGCCACCGCGACGATCCTTGGCAGCGCGCAGCTGGAAGACAACGCCGGCAACAAGTCGATCGACTACTTCCCGTATAGTCTCGCGCTGACGCAAGCACAGCAGAAGCTGGCCGGCAAAAAAGCTTCCGACCCGTGTCCCGCAGGCAGCTTCACGGCGACGAACTTCAAGGGTGTGCCGTACGGTACGGGGCCGAACGGTGAGAACGACGGCGGCCAGCCCTGCCAGACGCCGGCGTCGTACGCCACGCTCAACAGCGGTTACAGTACCGGTGAGCTCGGATCGATCGCGACGAACAACAACGACAACGACGTCAAGATCGTCGTCGAGGGCCAGCACTACCGCTTCGTCGTCGATGCGTACGCCAGCATCTTCAAGCGCTCGCAGCTGTATCAATCGAGTCAGTATCAGGTTCTCCCCGGCGATCTCAACGGCATCCACACCAAGCAGACGCACGACTCGGAGGCCGGTTTCACGGTCACCGACGATCTCATCTTCAAGAACGACGACCTCGAGCTCGGCTATTACACCAACAATTATCGTCAGGACGAGCTCGGCTGGTCGTTCGATCAGAATAACAACGCGACCGGAAATTACCTGTTCACCTACGGCAACGACATTCAATCAGTCTTCGCGCGGCTGGTCCACCATTCAGCGAACTCTCCGCTCAGCTTCTATTTTACCGACTACATCAAAAACTCGCAGCAACCGAATGCGTGGTTCAACGATCCGCGCGTCGCCGTGCTGTACCGAAAGGGAAACAACACGTTCCGCGTTGCCGCGGGCGAATCGTCTGCCCTTCCCTACGCGCCCAGCAACGCCACGTACCAGCCGACTCCCATCGCGCAGTTCGGCTCGGGCGTACAAGGACGCTGCAATCAGCAGAACTCGATCGGGCAGGCGCCGGCCGGCTTCACCAAGCCGGAGCGCGCCAGTGACGAGGAAGTCTCCTTCGCGCATCGTTGGTCCGGCGATTCCACGACGCAGCTCGAGCTCTATGCGGAGAACTTCGCGAGTCAGGTGCAGTACGGGACGAACGCGCCGCTGACGTACACGGGCACCGGCTTCCTCTCGCCGGCGATGCTCGCTGCCTACGAACAGGCGTATGCCGATGCGTGCGGCGTTCCCGTCTCGCCGGCGATCCTGCAGTATCTCACCCTCCAGGGCAACTACAACTTGGGTCGCGTCCTCGTTCAGGGCATCGATCTGACGGGTCGGCAGCGCGTAACCCGCCGGCTGTTCGTCGACTACGAGTACGGCATCGAATCGAACTCGTATCGCTCGCTGCCGCAGCAGTTCGTCGTCGGCTCGAAGACGACGATCGTCGGCACGCAAGTCCCGGGCATCCCGCTCCAGAACGGATCGCTCGCGCTCGACTACACGGCTCCGAGCGCTCTGCACGTGCGGCTCCAGGGCTACTATCAAGGACGCAACAACCAGTACGGGCTGCCGGCGTTCACACGCACCGACCTCACGGTCAACAAAGACGTCAACCGGCACGCCACCGTGACCGTGTACGTGCGCAACTTGCTGCAGTACAAGGCGTTTTACGACCAGATCGACAACTCGGGCATCGCCTACCCGCTCAACGCGTACGCGACCTCCGGCGACTACACGCCGTACTTCGGCGCCGGCAGCACCAACCTGTACGGAATCGGCCCGCGCACGATCAACCTGAATCTGGCGGTACGGTACTGATGCTCACGCGTCGAGCGGCACTCGGCACGATCGTCGGCGGCGTCGCTAGCGCGACCGGCATGCTGCGGGTCGCGGACGCCGCGCCGTCCCCACCGTTCGGGCCGTTGCAGCGCGTGTCGAACCTCCCCCTTCTCTCACCGGTCGGAACCGGTTTCGAGAGCGCGGGCGTGTTCAATCCCTCCGCGATGCAAACGAAAGACGGGCTCGTCCTGCTCTATCGTGCGCAAGACGCGAAGGGCACTTCAAGCATCGGCTACGCGGTGTCGAAGGACGGCGTGCACTTCGAGCGGCGCGCTACGCCAGTGCTCAGAGCCCAGGCCCCATACGAGTATCAAGGCGGCGTCGAAGATCCGCGGCTGGTATCGATCGCCGGGACCTACTACCTCACCTACACCGGATACAACTCCGTTGAACAGAGCGCGCAGCTCTGCCTCGCGACCTCGACGGATCTCATCCACTGGGATCGGCACGGAGTCATCCTGCCGGCGTACCGCGGACGTTGGAACATTGGCTGGACGAAGTCCGGCGCGATCCTTCCTCAGAAGATCAACGGCCGCTGGTGGATGTACTATCTCGGTGACGGAGCGTACCAGAACGACCTCAAACCCGGCCAGATGGGGCTGGCCTATTCGGACGACTTGCTGCACTGGACGGACGCGATGTCGACGTCGGTGCTTCAGACGCGTCCGCGGATGTTCGACAGCAACGTCGTAGAACCCGGACCGGCGCCTATCATGACCGACCAGGGCATCCTCCTGATCTACAATGGCGCCGACCAGTATCTCGTGTATTCCACGGGCTGGGCGCTGTTCGACAAGAACGATCCCACGAAGGTTCTTGCCCGTTCGGAGACACCGCTCTTCGGCGCGTATCTTCCGTGGGAGCGTACGGGCCAGGTACCCAACGTCGTTTTCGTCGAGGGCATGATCCTCGAGGGCAGCGACCTCACGTTTTACTATGGCGCCGGCGACAAGATGATCGGCTCGGCCCGAACCCGGCTCCGTTGGGGCACCTCCGCAACCGGCTGATTCGGAGGCTTCGTTCAGCCAACGGCGGACGGCAGGCTTGGAATCAATCGGGACGACGGCACGGAATTACCGCCGGTGCCGGTGCGCCCTTCGCATCGACCGATGCGGCCGTGTATCGCAGTATCTCGAGGTATGAAGCCCAACCGGCCTCATGCGGCGCCCGCTGCTTCACGGGAAGGTCGTAGTGGCGGAGTTCGACGATCGTCTCATCGCCGTCGGCGGTGAGACGAATCTCAACCGTCGTGGATCCGGGCGGGAGCACTTCGCTCCCGCGAGCGCCCCACGTGAAGACTACCCGGTCGGGCGGTTCCACCGAAAGATAGCTGCCCCGTACCTCCGTGCCGTGCACGTCGAGGGCAAACACACCGCCCGGTTCAGGCTTCAGCTCCGCCCAGTTTCCGATCCATTCAACGATGAGCGACGGATCGATGAGATACGGAAAGACTTCCGCAGGCGCAGCCGCGATCCGGGTGGTCGCCGTGAGGATCTCCGGCCGGTTCACGACGTCGTCTTCCTTTCTTTCTGCCTCTTGCCGCGTTCGACGGCGTGCTTGAGTCGTTCGAGTGCGTCCGGCCAGAGGTCGGCGAGGACCCCTCGAACCGCTTCGAGTGACTCTGGGCGAAATGCGTAGAGCCGCCTGGTCCCTTCACGTCGCTCGCTGAGCAGGCCCGCGCGTTCCAGCACGCGCAGATGTTGGCTCACCGCCTGCTGCGTGATGTCGAACTGCGTAGCGATCTGCCCGGCGGCGAGTGCATTGCTCCGGACGAGCTTGAGGATCCGTCGGCGATGAGGATCGGCAAGTGCGCGCAGAACGGCATCGGGAGCCGAGCCCGACTCGGAGCCGCCGGGTTGAATCGCTTGCTGACTACTCATCTCGTACGGTTACGTCCCGACGTCCTACTCGATCGTCGAGCCGAAGGGACGGCCTTGGCCCGAATCAACGTACTCGACCAAACTCTGGAGGTAGTAGTCCCAACCCCTGCGGCAGAGCTCGAAGCATTCGAGCTGCGGCGTGAGGCCAATGTGCCGAAGGCGGAGGCGCGACCCGCCATCCCCACTCGGGCTGATGTCGAACGCGATCGTCGTTCCCACCCAGTCCGAGACGGGTTCGAAGGAGCTGCGTGGCGTCCACCGCACGGCCGAGGGCCGCTGCGCCTCGTCGACGTGCACGACGAGCCGGTCGTCGTCGAACGCGAACGTCAGCTCGCCGCCTTGTACGCCTGAGCCGCTGACGGTGGACCACCATCCGGCAAGGCCGGAGGTCGTGGTCAGCGCGTCAAAAACGCGGTCGGTCGGCCCTTTGAGGAATACCGTCGACTCATAGTCTGCATTCGCGGTACCGGGTACTGCCGGCGAAGGTGCGATGCCCGAATGTGTCATCTCATAGCCTTTCTTCGAAGCGGTTCATCGGCGCCTGTACAACTACTTACTTGTACAATCGCTAAATTGTACAATAGGCAAAAAGGAAACGCGTGTCAACCGGCTTCGCCCGCGCGCGCGGCCGGCTATTCGCCGGCGAACCCCAGCACGGATGGCATCGCGCCCCCCGCGGGTAGGAGACGAATATGCCGTATCTGCGCCTCTCTTCGCTACCGCTCGACGACGCGACGAAACGTCACCTCGCCGACGAGCTGACCGCGACCGTTCTCGACATCCTGCCCGAAGCGACCCCGGAGTGGACCAGCGTGCACTTCACGCCGTTCGCACCGGAGGACTTCGCGATCGCCGGACGGCTCGTCAGTGACGGCGGCATCGCCGACACGCATCTCGACATCAGCGCCCAGGAGGTCGACGAACGCAGGTGGTTCGCCCTTCGCAATCGCTTGACCGACGTGCTGATCGAGGCGCTCGGAATTCCGGACGGCGAGCGGTGGCACGTCAACGTGAAACTCAACCGCTACGATCCGCACACGTTCTCCATGGCGGGAAACGCAGCCGACGAGCTGCCGTCCGCAGCCGGCGAGCGCGAGCGCAGCGGACGGGGCGCCGTTCGCGGCGCGGCCGTGTGGGTCGGGTTTGCGATCGGCCTTTGCGTCGCATACGGATGGCTTTCCGAGCGCCTCGGCTCGGATGCGGTCGTCGACGTCGCGCCGCCCACCGGATCCGCAACCGCGTAGCGCAAGCAGCTGCCTCGACGAAGGCGCCATACGCAAAGAGCCCGCTCGATCGTTGCCGATCGGCGGGCTCTTCGTACGGATTATCTGGCGGCGTCCTACTCTCGAGGGACCCTGCGGTCCGACTACCATCGGCGCTGGCGGGCTTAACTGCCGTGTTCGGGATGGGAACGGGTGGAACCCCACCG
>JAQBPL010000381.1 GCA_028287545.1 Vulcanimicrobiota bacterium
CGATCGGCGCCGCTGCATGCCGGCGCAAGGTTGCCGTCGCGCGTCGAGGGGACTCAGCTGCTAAGAGCGGCGCCGCGGCAATCGCTGCAGGTCGGCTCGCGATCGCGGGACGGCGTGACGACGCGTGCCGTGGTTCCACATGCGAAGACACTTGCGGTTTCGGTCAGCGGGTCACCGACGGGCCGTGCGTTCTTGACGCGGACGTCGCACACATACAGGTGCGATGCCGGTTCGCCTTCGGCAGATACCACGAAATTGCGCCGCGAAAAGTGTCGAACCGCCGAAGCAAAGTCGCCGAACCAGCTCAACGGACCCGTCAGCTCGTAGCCGCCGTCGTCGGAGATGGCCAAGTGCTCGTGCTGCAAGCTCCGCAGTGCTGCGAGCGCGTCGTCGTGCGCCAGGCCCGCTTTGAGCGCGAGCGCCGACGCGGGCTGAGCATCCATGGAAAGGGCCAGCAGCATCGTATGTTCGGGCGTCATGCGGTCGTCTTCCGCGGCTCCGCCGCGAATCCAGTTCACGGGCCGCCAGGCGTCTCGGGATACCGGCGTCGCGCTTGGATGTGATTCAGCGCAACGCTGAGCTGCGAGCCGTTGCGTCTCCTAGGAAATTTTAAGGCCGCACGCCAACCGCCCGCACCTACCGTTACCGGGGAAGGATAGGGGTTGCATGCGGGTGTTCCGTACGGCGTTAGTCGTCTTGAGTGTGAGCTTGGCCGCATGTGGAGGCGGCTCGCACGGCACGTCGAGCGGAGGGGCTGGGCTCCTCCCAGCCGGCGCGGCTCCCGACGCCGCAGCGCGCGTCACCGCACAGCGCACCGCACGCATCGCGAACGCCGCATCGCGCATCGATGAGCGGGCGTCGACCTCCACCAGCCGCGCCGCGCAGAGCGCCACGGTCGGGAGCTCGAACACGGCGACCGCGGACATGCCCCTGCCGCGGCCGCGCACGACGCCCTGCGTCGTCCCGCTTTTCACCGGCGTGAGCTTCGCGGACTTCTCCCCCAAGCCGTACCAGTTCGCGCCGCCGGCCGCCTGCCCGCGACCGTGGGCGAAGGTCGTCCTCGAAGCCGACATCTCGGTCAGCGCGGGGCGACAGTTCGACCGCACCGCGACGATCGGGCTCGGCGGCGCCACGATCTACTTCGGCACGACATCCGAGCCGTCGCGCACGGTCGCGCGTTCGTGGCACGTCGAACGCGACCTCACCGATGTGAGCGCGCTCCTCGCGACGCCGCAAAGCGGTCAGGTCTCGATCGGGAACGTCGTCAACTCGACGTACACCGGCGTGCTGCAGGGCAGCGCGAAGCTCGACTTCTACCCGCCGGGCGACGACGCGCCGGCGCCGCGCGTCGCCGACATCGTCGTGCCGCTCGCCGACACGATCGGCAACCCGGTCGCGCTGCAGACCTCGGCCGACACCCTGTCGCGCTCGTTCGCC
This sequence comes from Vulcanimicrobiota bacterium, assembly GCA_028287545.1. Next base: position 1,438 of record JAQBPL010000381.1, read on the forward strand.
CCGCCGCCGAAGGTTGAGCGCGCGTACCTCGACGTCATCGCACAGAGCCAGATCGGCGATGAGTTCTGGTACACGTGTTTCCCGAACGACCTCGCCGCGAAGCTGAACAATTGCGGCAACACCGCGTTCCGCGAGACCGAGGTTGCGGTCGACGGCCGGCCCGGCGGCGTCGCTCCGGTCTACCCCTGGATCTACACGGGTGGGATCGATCCATACCTGTGGCGGCCGATCCCCGGGGTGCAGACGCTGAACTTCGTCCCGTACCGCGTCGATCTCACGCCGTTCGCTGGGACGTTCGACGACGGTGCCTCGCACCAGGTCGCCCTGTCCGTCTTCAACGCGAACCACTACTTCTCGGTGACGGGCACCCTGCTGCTGTTCCTCGATCCGGATGCGCAGGGCGCGCTTTCCGGCGGCCTGGACACCGACACGCTCGCCGCTACGCCGCCGGAGAACGTGACCGAAGGCGGCTCGTACAACGCGAGCGGGAACGGCAGCGGGACGATCGACACGAGCTCGCGGCGCGACTACGTCATCGCCGGCCACGTCCACACCTCGCACGGGCTGGTCAGCACGCAGGTGCACTCGTCGATCGCCTTCGTCCAGCACCAGGACGTCGTCAACTCGCCGACGAGCTTCGTGCAGAACATCCGCCAAGGCACGGAGATCGTGCAGTCCTCCTCGCGCGGCGGTAACGACGGCAACGCGCAGACCGGTGATCTCAACCAGCTCTCCACGTTCAGTTGGCCGCTGACGCTCAAGTTCAGCTACGTCGTGAACCCGGACAACAGCTCGGCGCAGGCCACCTCGATCGAGCAAGGCTACGTCGCCCATACCGAGCACTCATCGCGCGGGCGCTTCTCGAGCGATCACACCAACACCGTGACGACCTCCGACACCCTGAACTTCGACCCGTCCGGCGCACTGACGTCGACCACCGGAAATGCCAGCGCGCAAACGTACAGCTATCGGGACACGACCGGGATCTGCTACGGCCGCAAGGTGACGTCCGCGAACGGCGTGGTGACCTCGAGCGCCCCAACGGGCTGCTGAGCGCACTAGTCCGATGTAAGAGTTGTCAGCGCCGCCCCGCCGGCGAT
>JAQBPL010000006.1 GCA_028287545.1 Vulcanimicrobiota bacterium
AGTGGCGAAGCTCACCATTATCGACATCCAGCACAAAGAGTTCAAGAAGTCCCTTCAAGGCTACGATCGCAACGAGGTCAACGAGTTTCTCGACGAGATCATCGAAGCGCTCGAAGACGAGGCGCAGCACCGCGCCGCGCTCGAGGGTGAGATCGGCGATCTGCGCGAGCGCATCTCGCACTTCAAAGCGATGGAAGAGTCGCTGCAGTCGACGCTGCTGCTGGCGCAGCGCACGGCCGACGAGGTCAAAGCCGCGGCCCACAAAGAAGCGGACCTCATCAAGCAGGAGGCGCGCATCAGCGCCGAACGCGAGATCTCCTCGCTCGCCGACCGCATCGAGGAACAGCGGCGTGAGGCCATGCGGCATCAGGACAGCGCCGAAAAAGCCAAGAGCGAACTGCGTTCGCTCTTGATGTCGCATCTGTCGCTGATCGAACGGACGCCGCCGCCGGCCCCGCCGCCGACGCAGGTGCCGCTGATCCGATCCGAGGAGCTCACCGAGACCGATCAGCTCACCCTCAGCGGCAATGCCGCCCACCGGATCGTCGAGTAGCGCGCACCGCGCGCGCTAGCGTCTCGTGGATCTCGGCCTGACCGGGCGCGTCGCGCTCGTGCTCGCGGCGAGCAAAGGCTTGGGCCGTGCGACGGCCGCCGCCCTCGCCGAGGAGGGCGCGGACGTCGCGATCGGCGCGCGCGATCCGGCGACGCTGGAAACGACGGCGGCGGAGATTCGCGCCCGCACCGGGCGGCGCGTCATCGCTCTGCCGGTCGACGTCGGCGATGCCGACGCCTCGCGCGCGTTCGTCGAGGACGCGCTGCGCGAGCTCGGCCGGATCGACATCCTGGTCAACAATGCTGGCGGGCCGCCGTTCGGGAAGTTCGACGACTTCGACGATGCTGCGTGGCGGGCGGCGTTCGAACTCAACCTGCTCGGCACGGTCCGCATGACGCGCCTGGTGCTGCCGCATCTGCCGCGCGACGGCAGCGGCCGCGTTATCAACGTCACGAGCGTCTCGGTCAAGCACGTGCTCGGCGGTTCGATGCTCTCGACGGCGGTGCGCGCCGGGGTGATCGGGATGGCGAAGCTGCTCTCCGACGAGCTGGGTCCGCACGGCATCACCGTGAACAACGTCGCGCCCGGCCTCATCCTGACCGGCCGCGTCCGCGAGACGGGCCTCGGCGCGCTCCTCGCCCAGGGCCTCAGCGAAGAGGAAGGCCTAGCGAAAATGGCCGCGACGATCCCGCTGCGCCGCGTCGGCCGCCCCGAAGAGTTCGCAGCCGTCGTCGCCTTCCTCGCCTCAGCCCGCGCCTCGTACATCACCGGCGCAACGATCCCCATCGACGGCGGAGCCACCCGCGCCCTCAGCTAGTTTCCGGTTTTTGTCATGCTGAGCTTGTCGAAGCATGGGCCGCGATCGTGGCTCGCCCTTCGACAGGCTCAGGTTGACAGGTTCGGGGTTCAGGTTCGGGCGAGCTGCGCGGTCAGGTCGGCGGCGCCGAGGGGCTGATTGTAGATGGGCGAGCCGGGCTGCTGGTTCCGTCCGCCGGTGACCAGCCCGTCGTTGTCGACCGGGTCGAAACCGATGGCGTCGATGAGGTCCATAACGACGCGTTTGGCGGCCGGGTCGTCCGAGGCGACCGGAATCGCCAGGCGGCCGGGCGCGCCCTTCGGCTTGCCTTCTTCGGCCAGCCGCTTGTAGAAGATCGTGTTGAACGCCTTGACGAGCAGCGCGCCCGGCGCGAGCGCCCGGGTGACTTCGCTCGAGGTGCGGCGGCCGAGGTCCTCGATCTCGAAGTCCTCGGTATACGCGTTCATCGCGTCGACCACGATCTTGGAGTCGTAGGGCCCCGTCTCGCCCAGGACTTCCTCACGCTTGGTCCAGGGCACCGCGATGACGACCAGGTCGGCTCCGTCGACCGCGTCCTGCGCCGTCGCCGCCTCGACGTTCGGGCCGATCGACTCGACGAGCGTCCGGAGCGACTCCGGCCCCCGCGAGTTCGCGACCCGCACGTGATGACCGGCCCGTGCGAATAGACGCGCAAGGTTTCCCCCGATCTTGCCGGAGCCTAAGATCCCGATCTCCATCCCGCATTCCTCTAACCTGGCGGGAGACCGCTCCCGCCCTTCCCGACCCGTTACGCCATAAGAGGAGACAATTCCGCGCCGGTGGCCGCTCGGCGCCTCAGCAGTGTGCTAGCCCTCGTCGGGCTCCACCATCACGAAGATCCGCACGAGCCCAGCGGGACCGTACTCGAAGCTGCGATTGAGGCAGACGTACGGATGCTCGTCGATCTCGACGACGTCGCCGGCGCTCGGAACGGGGACGGCAGGCGAGAACGGCGCCGGCGCGCCCAGGGTCTGGTGGGCCCGGAAGTTTCGGATCTCGACCATCACCTCGCTCACGACGATAGACCGGCAGCGCGGCGGGTGGGGTCGGGAACGTGCGAATACATTCCCCGACTGTACCCGCATACGAGCAACCGCAAGAGGAGCGCCGGCAGCGGCGACGGCATACCCCGGACGTGACTGAGCCGAACGCGGAATGGGAGAAGCGGAACGCAGAGCTGTGGGCGGCCATCGACGACCACGAACGGGACGAATTCGTGGCCCTGGTCGACGCGTTGGCGGCTGAACTGCCCACGGGAAGCGCGATTGGACTCTTCGAGCGCGCGTGCGCGCGCGATTCTATGGGGTATCCCGATCGCGCGGTACCGTTGTACGAGGCGGCTCTCGAGACCGGTTTGACCGGCGAGCGCCGCCGGCGAGCGGTCATTCAGATGGCGAGCTCGCTCCGAAATCTCGGGGCGCCTCAGGTCGCCGTTGACCTGCTTACCGCGGAGCTAGGCGTGGGGAGCGACGCGCTCGACGGGGCGGTTCGCGCCGTCCTGGCACTTGCGCTCGTCGACGTCGGCCGCGAGCGCGAAGCCGTCGGCGTCGCCGTCACCGCCCTCGCCGACTATCTGCCGCGCTACAACAGATCGATGCGTCGCTACGCCCAAATGCTCACGACGGAAACGCCGCCGGCCTAGCTTCAACCGCGCTTCCCGTTCATCCGGGCGTCACGAACCGGAAACGTGACGCCCGTACCATCGCGGCGATGGACGGAATGCAGTGGATGGGCAGCGCGATGCGGGCGGCGCGCGAGCAGCTCGATGCGGCGACGCACAACCTCGCCAACGCCGCGACCGACGGCTTTCGCAAGGCGGTCGCCCGGGTGGGAATCGGTGAGCGAGGTCTCGTCGTCACGGCCCGCACGACCCACGAACAGGGCGCTGTACGCACGACCGGGCGCGCCTTCGATCTCGCGCTCCTCGGCGACGGCGCGTTCCGCGTCGGCGACGCGGCGACGCGCAACGGCGCGTTCACGCGCGACCGCGACGGCTGGCTCGTCGACGATCGCGGGCGAAGATTGCACGGCGCGTGCGGGGCGCTGCGCGTCTCCGAACACGCCGCGATCGCCGCCGACGGAACGGTGCACGACGGCGGACGCATCGTCGACCGCATCCCGCTTCCGGACGGAACGCGCCTGCTGCCGGGCGCGCTCGAGACGAGCACCGTCAACCCGGTCGGTGAAACGCTCGCGATCCTGACCGCGCAGCGCGCGTTCGAAACGGCGCAAAAGACGATGCTCGCCATCGACGCAACGCGCGAGAAGGCCGCCAACGACGTGGTGCGCGTGCAATGAACCGCGCGATGTACGCCGCCGCCAGCGGGATGGCGGCGCAGCAAATGCAGCTCGAAGTCGTCGCCGACAACCTCGCCAACGCCGACGTCGCCGGCTTCAAAGGCGCCGCGGCAACGTTTTCCGACGTGCGCGCCGGCGCCGTCGGCCTCGGCACGACGACGCTCGGCCGGCACGCACTCTTCGCCCAGGGGAAGCTCGTGCGCAGCGGCGGCGCCTTCGACGTCGCGATCGATGGCCCCGGATTCTTCATGGTCGAGCGCGGCGGCAAGCACGCCTACACCCGCAACGGCGAGTTCGCGCGCGAAGCGGACGGGACGCTGCGCACCAGCGGGGGCTGGGCCCTGCGCGGCGTACGAATCCCGGCCGACGCACTTACCGCACGGGTCGAGCGCGACGGCCGCGTCACGATCGACACCGCGACGGAGAAGAACCGTCAGATTGCGCAGCTGCACCTCGCGTCATTCGCGGCGCCCGAAGGGCTGCGGCCGCTCGGCGCGACGCTCTTCGCGCAGAGCGAGAATTCCGGTGCGGCGCGGACGTTCGTCCCCGGCGGACGCGACGGCCCGTCGCTCGCGTTCGGAATGCTCGAACGCTCGAACGTCTCGATCGTCGAGGCGATGATGCAGATCCTCGGCGCGCAACGCGCCTATGAAGCGAACGCGAAGGGAGTACAAGCCGCGGATGAGATGCTGCGCATCGCCAACAACCTCCATCGCGGCTGAGCCGCGCGATCTCACGGAGCGCACGGCGCGCGACGTGATGAACGCCGTGCTGTTCCGCGAGATCCTCAAACCGCTCGCGCACGGGCTCGGCCCGGTCGGCGAGATCGCGCTCGGATCCGTCGCGGATGCGCTGGTCGTCCGCCCGCGCCGATGAACGCGAGCGAGCGTGAGGAGCAGATTCGCGCGCTGCTGTATCTGGTGCGGCAGCTCGCGCGGCGCGTCCAGCGCATGGTGCCCAGCGCCGACTTCGACGACCTGATCGGCGACGGCAGCGTCGGCTTGATCCGCGCGCTCGACGGCTTCGATCCGAGCCACGGGATCCCGTTGGAACAATACGCGCGCCGCATCATCCTCGGCGGGATGCTCAACGGTGTGCGGCG
>JAQBPL010000033.1 GCA_028287545.1 Vulcanimicrobiota bacterium
GGCGGCCGCCACGAGCGAAACACAGGCGATCAGTCGTTTCAAAGCGACGTCCCTCTCGTAATTGTGAGTGTATTTCCTTGAGTGCTCGCCCGACACCCGTCGCAGCCGTGCAGCCGCGTGCGCACGATCGTGCCGCGTTCCCGGATCGCTGGCCGTTACTGCTCGCGCGGATCGCCGCTGCCGCCGACGCGGGTGCGCGGTTGATCGTTGTCCCCGAAGGGACCGTTCCCGCATACGTTATCGGCACGGAGGCCGTCGACCCGCAGCAAATTGAGGACGCCGCGCACGACGTGATCCGCGTCGCATCGCGCACCGGCGCGACGATCGTGTACGGTGGCGCGCGCGCACATGCGGGCGGCACTGCAAACACCGCGTACGTCGTCACGCGCGACGGCATCGCGGGCTTTGCCGACAAGTGTTTCCTATGGCATTTCGACCGCCGGTGGTTCAGCGTGGGCGATTCGCTCGAGCCGATCGATACGCCGCTCGGAAAACTCGGCGTGTTCATTTGTGCGGACGGACGGATTCCCACCATCGCGAGCACGCTCGTGCAGCGCGGCGCCGAAGCGCTCGTCGTACCCACCGCGTGGGTCAGCAGCGGGCGCGATCCCCTTGTGCTGGAGAACGTGCAAGCGGATCTGATGATCCCGGTGCGGGCGCGCGAGAACGGCGTTCCGCTCGTCGCGGCCAACAAAGTCGGCATCGAAGCGCGCAGCGTGGCCTACTGCGGCAAGAGTCAGATCGTCGCGGCGGACGGTACCATCGTCGCCATCGCGCCGCAGGACGCCGAGACGACGCTGCACGGAACGATCGCGCTCGGCCCGCCGATCGTGCGGCGGGATGCCGAGCCCGCCGGCGTCCTGCGCCTCTGGGGCGATCCGCTTCCCGAAGCGGCCCGCATCGGGCTCGCCGCGCACGCCGATCCGGCGCTGCACGCGCTGGCCTCCGTCGCCGACGCCGATTTCACGATCGATCCGCATTCGCACCCGGACAGCGACGACGTCGCGCTGGTCGACGACGAAGCGATGCTCGATCCCCGCGCGCTCGTCGCGCCGAGACTCGCCGGCGTGCGGCTCTTCATCTGGAACACCTCGATCGACGGCGGCTGGGCGGTGCGCTTCGCGCGCACGCGCGCCGCCGAGCTGCGCTGTTACGTGGCAGTTCTCGACACCCCGCGGCGCCGCGCCTTCGCGGTCGATCCTGACGGCACGCTCGTGTGCGGCACGTTCGGGGACTTCGAATTGGCAGCGTTCGCGTTCGACCGCAAACGGACCGACGTGTGGAGGGTTGCGCCGCAGACCGACGTACGAGAAGCCCTCGTGCGAATTGCAGATCTTACCTCGGGCACGCGCTCGTGACGACGCCGGCGCAAGCGTTCGACGAAGCGCGCGAGCGTCACGCTCACGCATCCGAAGGACCGCGCTGGGTGCCGGTCGCCGCGGCGGCGCTGGCCGTCCTCGCAGCGCTGGGCGGGTTCCTCTCGAACCTCCGCTCGACCGGGGCCCTGATCGCGAAGAACGACGCAATCGTCGCCACCACCCGCTCCTCCGACACGTACAACGAGTACCAGGCCGGCCGGCTCAAGTTCTACATCTCGCAGTCCGCCCTCGACGCCGGAGTCGGTGCGGGCGGAAACGTCGCGCACCTGCAGGCGAACGTCAAACGCCAGGCGGCCAAAGGCCCCGCCCTGCTCGCGAAGGCGCATGACTTCGAAAAGGAAGCGGAACGCGACAACGCGCGTTCGGAACATCTGCTCGCCCAGCACGAGGCGATCGAGGTCGCGACGACCTTGTTCGAGGTGTCGATCGTGCTCGTCTCGATCACCGCGCTGGTCGGTTCGCGCCTGCTCCCCGCCGTCGCCGGCGTCGCGTCGGCGCTGGGCCTCGCGATCTTCGCCTACGGCCTGCTTCGGTAGAGGCGCTACGGCGTCGCGGGGTCCGGCTTCTTCGTGAAGATCGAGTCCTGCACGTCGACGTTGATCGCATAGTTCGAGATGCGCGACTTCGCGTATGCGTGCACGGGCGGCATCCGGATGTCGGTGTCCTGTTCGACGATCAGCTCGTGTCCTTCGACCTGCGCGAACCGCTGGCGGAGGTCGATCGCTCCGCCGCGATAGCGCCACACGATGCGGCCGGGCAGGGCGGAGGCCGCATCGAGGTAGACGTCGACCTCGCGCAGACGATGGTCCGCGCTGCGCGGCGTCAGGACGAGATACGTGACGGCGTGCCCGTCGGTGCGGTCCTGCGCGGAGCCGATGACGAACTTCTTCGACCAGTCGGACGGCGTGCCCAGACCGACGTACAGGTTGCTGAAACCGCGCGCGTACGATGGCAGATCGGTGAACACGACCTCCATCCGCGCCGGGCGCTTGAAGTAGGCGTTCCCGTGCAAGGTCCTGCGCAGGTACGGGAACGTCTTGAGCCCGACGTCGAACGCGACGTCGGCGCGATACGTTTGCAAACCGGGGTCCGCGGCAGCGAGCTTGGCGAGCAGCATCGAGGTTTCGTCCTGCGCGCGCAGCGGCGCGGCCGCGGCAAGCGACGCGACAACCCCAGCGAGCACGGCGACCGCGAAAAGACGCACGGGTGAACTCTATCACACGACACCACCATCGAACGCAGACCATCTTTCCTTTGTACGGGTGTCTTTACACCCTGACGCTCGCCGGACTACTTGCTTGCCCCGCTCTTGCGGGGGCGCAGGACGCCGCAACGGCGCTCGCACCGCCGGCACCGTTTCCCCTGGTTACCGGATCGAGCGTCGAACGCGAAACCGTCGCGCCGGGAATAACGCGCGCGACGTATCGGCTCATCACCTCCGCCGGGCCGCTGGTCGTGTCGATGGTGAGCGCCGACCTGCGCGAGCCGTCGGTCCGGCTCGGGGCCGTTCTCGCGCACGATACGATCGTCTCCAAAGACGAACCCGTCTCTTCGATGGCACGCCGCACCGGCGCGGTCGCCGGAATCAACGGCGACTATTTCGACATCAACGGCACCGGCGCGCCGGTCGGCCTGCTCGTGCGCGACGGCACGCTCGATCGCTCGCCGAGCGCGCGCCCTGCGCTCACGGTGACGGCGGACCGGCAAATTCGTTTCGATCCCTATCAGTTCACGGGATCGGTGGACTTCGGCGTCGTGCGCGTGCCGGTAACGTCGGTCAACACGTGGCCGCCCGAGGCGGGGGCGACCGTGCTCACGCGCGCCTTCGGCGTGCCGCCGCCGGCGCCGGCCGTCTCGGTGCTGGAGCTCGCGCCGTTCGCGTCCGGCGGCGGGAGCGCGCAGCGTTACCGCGTCGCATCGGTGACGCAAGGCGGCCCGTTCCCTGCCGGCCCCGCGCTGCGGCTCGCCTACGGTCCGTCCGCGCAGGCGTTCGGCGCGCTTCCCGACGTAGGCGACGTCGTCACGCTTTCGTACGACACCGACCCGTCGCTGGCATCGGTCGCGATCGCGATCGGCGGCGGTCCGCTGCTGCTGCGCGACGGCGTCCCGGTCGACGATCCCGCTTCCCCAAACTACGCGGAGCGCGATCGCCGCATCCCCGCCGCGGCAGTCGCGCGCTTTGCGAGCGGAACGCTCGGCCTGATCGTCGTCGACGGGCGGCATCCGGCGACGTCGATCGGCGTCAATCGAGGCGAGCTGATCGCGCTGCTGCAGGCGTTGGGCGCGACCGATGCGATGCTGTTCGACAGCGGCGGTTCGGCGACGCTCGTCGCGCGCGTCCTCGGCGACGCGGCGCCGAGCGTGGTCAACGAACCTTCGGACGGGGTCGAACGCGCCGTCGCCGACGGGTTGTTCGTGTACAGCGACGCGCCGGTCGGACCGCCTTCGCGGCTTGTGGTTCGGCCCGAACGGATCGTGGCGGTCGCGGGCGCGCACCTCGCGCTGCGCTCGCGGACCGTCGATACGAACGGCCACGGCCTCGGCGACGCGGCGGGACCCTGGCGTCTCGACGCCGCGCCTGACGTGGCGGCGATCGGCGCCGACGACATGCTGCACGTCGGGACGCGCAGCGGAACGTACCTGCTGCACGTCGCGCGCGGCGGAATCTCGACGGATCTTCCGCTCGAGATCGTCGGCCGCGTCGCCCGTCTGGTAATCGGCCCGGCGCGCGCCGGCGTGGAACCGCACGGCAGCGTCGCGCTGAAGGTCGACGCCTTCGACGGACGCGATCGTCCCATCGCGGTCGCCGGAACGGCGCGTTGGAGCGCGACCGGCGCGACGATCGACGAACGCGGGCGACTGACCGCCGGGGAGCGCGATGCGGTCGTCACCGTCGCCGCCGGCGGCGCGGTCGCGAGCGCGACGATACCGGTCGGCCACCACGACGTTCCGCTCGCGCTGTTCGACGCGGCGCACCAGCCGGCGTGGAAGCTCGCGACCGTGCCGGCCAACGGCGGCGGCGCCGTCGGCGTCGACGGCGGCCGGCTCACGATCAACTACGATTTCACCAGCGGCGTCCGCGCGGCATACGCGGTGGCGGCCGGCGATCTTCCGCTCGGCGATGCGACCGCGCTGTCGTGCGCGATCGACGCCGATGGAACGGGCGCCGCGCTGCGCGCGACGCTCTCCGATCGCTACGGCGATCGCGCGACGATCACGTTCGCGCGCGCGCTCGACTTCCGCGCGACGCGCCGCTTGAGCGCCGCGGTCCCGCATTCGCTCGCGCCGCCGGTCGCGCTGCACGCGCTCTACGCGGTCGGTACGCTCGCGAACCCGCCCGTGACGGCGGCGGGAACCGTGGTCGTGCACGACTGCACGACGACGGTTCCCGGCACTCAAACGCGTTGAGGCTGCGTGCTCGGCGGCGTACCGCGTTCGCGGCGCCGCGCGGCGCTCCACCCGATCCCGGCGACGAACAGCGCGATCCCGGCCACCAGCGCCCATGCCGGCGGCGCTGCGGCGATCGCGAGCGCGGGATACGTTCCGAGCGTCGCGCGCACGCGCACGCCGGCGATGGTGACGTCTTTGCCGGACGGTGCGAAGGTGATGCCGAGCTGTGCGCCGCGGTCGTCGGCGGCGTAGAGGATCACCGCCGGGTGCGTCGTGTCGTCGACGGCCCGCGGGAACGCGGCCAAGTCGCGCGGCGTGAAATACAGCGCGCGGAAAACGCGGTGCAGCCCCGGCGTCGCGAACGTGTCGTACGGCACGTCGAACTCACCGATGCGCTGCTGCTGGCGGAAGAGCAGGACGGGCGAGAGGAACGACGCGCTCGTCGGCTGCGTGATGGTCAGGTGCGCGCCGCGTTCGTCCCACGCTTCGACGTAGGCGGCCGGACGCGGCTCCAGGTACAGCAGCGATTCGCCGAGCGGGCGTCCGCGCGTGCCGATCTCGAGCGCCGCACCGTCGCGCCGGCGCAGCGTGACCGCCCCCTCGCCGCGAGCGACCGCGGCCGCATCGGCGGGTGCAAAGAACGCCGCGGCGCCGACCGCCGGGATCGGCGCGACCGTCCCCGGCGTGCCGACGACGCTGGCAGTATCGGGGCCCAGCAAGCCGGCCGCGAGACCCGCACCGATCACCAGGCCCGCGCCCGCCAACGCGACGAGCAGCCGCTTCCCCGCGACGCCGTCGTCGCCGCGGCGAACGCCGTTCGCGTAGGCGATCAGCACGGCGAGCGCAATCGCCAGCGCGAGCGCGTACTGCCAAGTGTGGTAGAGCGGCGTGCGCGGCGCGAAGTCCTGGGCGACGACGAGCACGATCGCGATCGCGCCGACGACGAGCGCGGCGATGCGCGAGTTCACTGCACGGACCGGCGCGGCGCGGGCGGCGCCAGCGCGGGCGCGACCGCGGCGCGCATCTGCTCCAACGTCATCGCGCCGTCGATGCCGCGCACGACGTGGCCGTCGCGTCCGACGATGACCGTCGTGGGCAAGCCAACGCCCTGGTACGTGCGGCCGTACTGCTGGTTCTCATCGACCAAGATCGGAAACGTCACGCCTCGCTCGCGCGCGAACGCCGCGGCCACCGAGGACGCTTCGCCTTGGTCGACCCCGAGCACGACGACGCGGCCGGCATACGCGTGCGCGAACGCTTCGAGCGCCGGCATTTCCTCGCGGCACGGCGGACACCACGTCGCCCAGAGGTTCATCAGCACGACCTGGCCGCGATGCGCGGCGAGCGAATCGACGCGGCCGTCGGTGCGGCGCACCTCGAACGACTGGGCCGGTGCGCCGGCAAGCGTGCTGGGCCCGCCGCCGGCGGCGGACTTCGGGTCGGGCGCCGAATAACACCCCGCAAGGAGCACGATCGACGCGATGACGAGAGACCTCCGCACGCGAAGCCCCTTCGGGGTGAAACGGACCGCTCCGCCCGTCTGGCGCGCGACGACGGTGGGCGCCGCAGGCGTGCGCCTCGCGGTGTTCGAGGCCGGCAGCACCTCGCCCGGCGCGCCGGCCGTCGTGTTCCTGCATGGCCTCGGGCACTGGAGCGAGGCGGCGTGGAGCAAGCTCGTGCCGCACCTCGATCCGTCCTGCCGATTCGTCGCGTTCGATCTGCCGGGCTTCGGCGCGAGCGAAAAGCCCGACGCCCGCTACGATCTGCCGTTTTTCACCGCTACGTTCGACGCAGCACTGGCGGAGCTCGGGCTCGACGATTTCGCGCTGGTCGGTCATTCGCTCGGAGGCTGCATCGCCGCGCATTACGCCGGCACGCATCCCGCGCGCGTTCGCCGGCTTGCCCTGCTCGCGCCGGCCGGCTTCGCCCATCCGGCGCGCTATCTCGTCTACGCGCTGGCCGGCGGCTGGGCGCGCTGGGCGTTCACCCGGCGCCCGTCGCGCCGGTTCGTGACCGGCATGCTGCGGCGCAGCGTCGCCGATCCCAAGACGCTCGACCAGGCGACGATCGAACGCACCTTCGAGCTCTCGCAGGACGTTCGCGTTCGCCGCGCGTTCGCCGGGGTGTACGCCGGCTCGATCGCGGCATTCACCAAGCGGAACGACGTGAACGCGGGCTTCGCCCGCTACACCGGTCCCGTGTTCTGCGCCTGGGGCGCGCACGACCGTTTCATCCGCATCGCGGCGCTGCGCGAGGTCGTGCGCGTATATCCGCGCGCGCAAACGCTCGTGCTCGAGCGCAGCGGACACTTGGGCATGGTCGAACAGCCCGAGGAGCTCGGCACCGCCCTGCGAGCATTCCTGGCCTGACGCGTCGAAGGACGCCTCGATGCAGTACCGTTCATTGTTCGCGGTCGCGGCCGCATGCGCGCTTCTCGGCGCCGCGCCGCGCGCCCCGAAACCCGTCGACGTCGCGATCGAAACCAGCGCCGGAACGATCGTCGTGCGCGTGGAGACGGCGAAGGCGCCGCTGACCAGCGCCAACTTCCTGCGCTACGTCGACGCGCACAAATACGACGGAGCGTCGTTCTATCGGACCGTGCGGCCGGTGTTCGGTCAACCGATGCCGCACATCCAAGTGATTCAGGGCGGTCTCGAGCAAACGCCGGGCGCGAAGACGTTCGACCCTATCCCGGTGGAGACGACGCAGAAAACGGGACTGCACAACGTCGAAGGAACGCTCGCGATGGCCCGCACGAGCGAACCCAAGTCGGCGACGGCCGAGTTCTTCATCAACGCCGCCGACGATCGCTGGCTCGACAGCGACCGCTTCGCCGATCACGAAGGGTACGCGGTGTTCGCCAAAGTGATCCGCGGCCGCGACGTGGCCGCGAAGATTCATTCCGCGCCGGCGAACGGCGAGAACCTCACGCCGCCGATCCGGATCGTGCGCATGCGCCGGGTTTAGCCCTACCAGTCTCCCATCCGTTCTTCGTCGACCTCACCTTCGAAGACGATCGTTCCCGGCGCGAGGATCGCCGAGACGACCGGTAAGCCGTCGTACCGCATGTCGCGGCGAAGCGCGTCGTCGGACGAGCGTTCCATCAACGCAGCGAAACGCCCGAGCACGTCGGGCGCGCACAGCACGCGCTCCGGCGCGACGTTGTAGAGCCGGCGAAATCCCGCCAATGCCCGCTCGAATGCGGCTTCGTCGAATGCGGTGCCGAGCGATACGGTCCAGCGCACGCGTTCCAGGGCTCGCGTCCTATCCGAACGAACGGGCCGGTCGATGCCGGCTCAGATACTGGATGGACGCGCGCTCGCGACGGAGTTGCGCGGCGAAGTCGCGGCGCGCGCCGCGCGCTTGCGCGAGCGCGGGATCGTTCCGCGGCTGATCGTCGCAATCGTCGGGGAGGATGAAGCGAGCCACGCCTACGTTCGCAGCATCGAGCGCGTCGGGGCGAAAGCCGGCGTCGACGTGGGCGTCGAGGCGCTGGAAGCCGCCATCGGCGAGGAAGACCTTCGCGCCCGGCTGCGCGCGCTCGGCGACGATCCGCTCGTTCACGGTGTGATCCTGCAACAGCCGCTCCCCCCGCACCTGGGGATTCGCCACATCGCCGAAGCGCTGCCGCCGCACAAAGACGTCGACGGCGGCAACCCAATCAACCTGGGCCGGCTCGCGTTCGCCAGCGGCACCGAGTTCGTCCCGGCGACGCCGCTCGCGGTGATGCTGCTGCTGGAGCGAAGCCGGCGGTGGCCGCCGACCGGCGTGCGCTGCTGCGTGATCGGCCGCTCGAACGTCGTCGGACTTCCGCTCGCGCTGCTGCTGATGGCGCGCAACGCCACGGTCACGGTGGTCCACCGCGAAACGCGCGACCTCGCGCACCATACGCGCGACGCCGAGGTGATCGTCACCGCAACCGGCGTGCCAGGCTTGGTGCGCGCGGACATGGTCGCACCCGGCGCGACCGTAATCGACGTCGGCACGACGTTCGTCGACGGCAAGCTCGTGGGCGACGTCGCCTACGACGAGGTCGCCGCGATCGCCGGCGAGATCACGCCCGTCCCGGGCGGCGTCGGCCCGGTCACCAACGTCGCCCTCCTGCGCAACGTCGTCCTCGCCGCGGAGCGGCTTTCCGCCCCGTGAGCCCTGCCGAAACGATCGTCCGGTACTGGCGGGCGAACGGCATCCCGTTTCTTCGCGGCGCGCGGAACGGCGCGATTCGCGCGTTCGAAAAACGGCACGCCGTCGACTTGCCGCCGGACTACCGGGCGCTGCTTCGGAGAACGAACGGAACCCAGGTTCCCGGCTCCTACGGCTGCGACGACAATGGATTTTGGTTCTTCTCCGTCGACGAGCTCCGCATCGAAACGTTGAAGGGCGTTCGCGGAATCGTCTTTGCCGATTACCGGGAGAGCTGCTGGTGGTATGCGCTCGGAATCGGCGGCGTGAAGACGCCGTACCCGGTCCTGATCTTTGACGGCGTCCAGCCGATTCTCGTTGCGGGGTCGTTCGCCGAATTCACCGCTCACTACGTCCTGGATTCGGAACGGCTCTATCGGCCGGTCAACCATTCAGGCTGGCATCTGGACGCCTTTGACGACGACGTGGTGGCGGACTGGCGATCCATCCGGTCG
>JAQBPL010000063.1 GCA_028287545.1 Vulcanimicrobiota bacterium
TTCATCCCCACGAAATCCTCGTGCGGGTGAAGGTTTCCGGAGGGCACGAAGATCGCAAATATGCCCATGAAGACCTACGCCTCGACCCGACGATGAAAGAAGCCTCCGAGTTCTACGATCACTGACCGACGAACCTCGGCTTAGCCATTCAGTCAGCTCAAGGAGAGCCGGGCGGGAGGGCGCAAAACGCGCCCTAATGTCTGAGCACTCCTCCATTGACACCCGAACGTTCGTCGATCTGTACGATGACGCGCCGATCTGGTCGGCGCTGTTCGGCGAACCGCTCTTGGAGGAAGTGGTTCTCAGCGCCGCCCAGCGCATCGCCGATCTCGGATGCGGCACTGGTTACCCGACGTTGGAGCTCGCGGCGCGCGCCGGACCCTCAGCCCGCGTCTACGGCGTCGATCGCTGGGGCGCAGCACTCGAACGCGCTGTCCGAAAAGCGGAAAGTCGCGCCCAACAGAACGTCGAATTCCTTTGCGCCGACGTAGCGGCACTTCCGTTCCCTGATAGCTCGATCGACATCGTCACGGGGAACCTCCTCGTGAACAATGTGAACGATCCCGGCGCGATGGTCGCCGAGATCGAGCGCGTGCTTCGGCCGGACGGCGTCTGCGTGTTTAGCACGAACGCGGGCGATACATTTCCCGAATGGCTGGATCTGCTCGAGCGCCAACATCCCGAATTCGGTGATTCGATCGAGGCCGAGCGCCACCGGCGCTTGGACGAGGACGGCATTGCGGCGCTCTTTCACGCCGTCGGTCGGTGGACGATAGGGGTCAGACATTCGCGGGCCGTATGGCAGTTCTCGTCGGCACACGCGTTCATTGCGCATCCGTTCATCCGCAGCTGGTTTGTTCCGAACTGGAGCGCGCTGTTCGGAGCCGATTCGCTCCCTGCGGTCGCGGAATCGTGGCCGCCCGGTGTGCCGTTCTGCGTGTTGATCCCGCGCCTGGTTTTCCGCGCGGCCCGCGCTCGCTAGCCCCGGCGGGATGGAAGACGAGTAACGCTAGTCGCCGAGTTTGCTCGTCAGGTACAGGCGCGTCATCGCACGCAGCTCGGTGATCGCGCCGGCGTCACGCTCCGCGTCCAGCGACTTCATCATCTTGAGGTTCTGCAGCAGGACGACCGCCATGGCTTCGACTTCGCGCGTGCCGAGCCGCGGATCGCGCATCTTCAGCGTTCGAGCGATGTGCCCGAGGAAGGCGTCGTGGAACTCGCCGCGCCGCACCTCGCCGTCCGATCGTGCATCGAGCAGCGCGACGGCGGCCGGCGTCTCGCCGCGTAGTTCAACCAGCGAAGCCAACAGGGCGTCCGCGAAGGCTTCGGTCGTCGACGACTCACGGCGGCTGTCGATCTTCTCGAACGCCACGTCGATGAGCTCGCGGTAGCGCCGTATCAGCGCGTCCGCCAAGGCGTCCTTGTTCGGAAAGAAGCGATAGAGCGAACCGATCGGCGCGCCGGCTCGAGCGGCGATCTCGGCCATCGTCGCCGCCTCGAATCCCCGTTCGGCGATCACGTCGGCGCCGGCCCGCAACAGCGCGGCGACGCGCAGCTTGCCCGGCCGCCGCTGCGGCTCGAGCGCCGTGCGGCCTCGGCTGGGTGCGAGTCTCGGCGAGCTCATCTTTCTCAAGAACGTATCGTACACGACTTCGGCGTCAAGGAGCCGCTGGGGCTCCCCACTGCAACTGCACCATAGTTGAGGGTGTCCTCAAGTATGATGTTTGAGGATATGCTCACGTATCACCCTGGGACCCCCCTTAACCAGCCCTTCTCCGAGCTCCTCGCCGCCGATCTCGACGACGATGCGCGCCGGTTCTACGCCCGGATGGCGTCCGACATCGGGGTCGCGGCGACCGGCATGCACCGGCTCCCCCAAGCGCCCGCAATCGTGCGGGTGCTCCTGAAGGCGCTCGTGGCGGCGCCTGCCGCGAGAGCCGGTTGCTGGCGACACCTCTACCGGAACATCGCCGCCTTGGTCGCCGGCTGCGACTCCGCGACCCCGCCGGATGCCCTCCGCGTGGGGTTCGTCCGGGCGCTCGGTCGCCTTCGTGGGTTCCTCTCCGAAAACGCCGACATCGCCCATGGGCTGGCCCTCGAGGACCTCGACGGGACCGTGGTGGGCCGCTCCGCCCGAGCCTAGCGACGATGCCTGCGAACGCCGCGGCGGGGGCCGACGGACGGCGCGACGTCACCGAGAGCGGTCTTCGCCTCGTCCTCATCGTCGTCGGCGTCATGCTTGCCGCGCTGATGCAGACGCTGGACACGACGATCACCAACGTCGCGCTGCCGAACATCCAAGGGAACCTCGGGGCGAGTCAGGACGAAGGGACGTGGGTCGTCACGGCCTACACGATCGCTGCAATCATCGTCATCCCGCTGACGCCGTGGCTGCAAGGGCGGTTCGGCCGCAAGGCCTATTTCCTCACGTCGATCGTCGGGTTCACCATCGCGTCGCTGTTCTGCGGGTTGTCCGGGAATCTCGACGAGCTCGTCGCCGGGCGCATCGTGCAAGGCGCGTTCGGGGGCGGGCTCCTGGCGACGTCCCAATCGATTCTGCGCGATTCGTTTCCGCCGAAGCACCTCGGCCTGAGTCAGGGGATCTTCGCGATCGGGGCGGTCATGGGACCGGCGCTCGGCCCTCCGCTCGGCGGTTTTCTCGTCGACAATGCGTCCTGGAACTGGGCCTTCGAGATCAACCTCGTCCCCGGCGCGATCGCGCTGGTGATCCTGCTTCTGCTGCTGCGCGACCCCGACTCCAAGCACAACCTTCCCATCGACGCGGTCGGCCTCGCGCTGCTCGCCATCGCGCTCGGAACGTTGCAGTACGTGCTGACCGAAGGCGAACGGCGCGACTGGCTCTCGGATCCGGCGATTGCCTTCAGCACGGCGGTTTGCGCGATCGGATTTGCCGGCTTCGCATGGTGGGAGCTCTTCGGAACGAAGACGCCGGTCGTCGACCTTCGCATCCTCGCGAACCGCAGCGTCGCCGCGGGGACGATCCTCTCGTCGGTGATCGGCGTGGCGGGGCTCGGTTCGGCGTACACCCTGCCGCAGCTCACGCAAGGCCCGCTCGGCTTCTCGCCGTCCTTGAGCGGTCTCTTGTTTCTGGTGCGCGCGTTCCCGATCTTGCTGGTCACGCTGCCGCTGGTGTTCCTTGCATCGAAGATCGACACGCGCGCGCTGGTCGCCTTCGGTTTCCTCGTCGTCGCGATCTCCAGCGGTCTGCTGGGTTCTGCAACGACGTCCGACTCCTCGTTCGGCACGTTCGTCGTGCCGCTGATCCTTTCGGGGATCGGCATCGTGACGCTCTACATCCCGCTTTCGATCGCCGTTCTCGGCGCCACGACGCCGGAGCAAGGGCCGAAAGCGAGCGCGTTTCTGAATCTTGGACTGCAGCTCGGCGGATCGGTCGGTATCGCCGCGCTGACGGTCTTCGTCGACCAGCGCGAAGCGTTCCATTCGACGATCTTGGCGGGAACGGCGACGCTGGGCAACCTGAACGTTCGCGGCTTTACCGGGACGACCGCGCAGCTGGCTCAGCTCATCGGCACACAGTCCACCGTTCTCTCCTACGCCGACGCGACGTATCTGATCGGACTGCTCGGCGTGCT
>JAQBPL010000065.1 GCA_028287545.1 Vulcanimicrobiota bacterium
CCGCTGCGGCATCGCGGGAACGCGGCGCCGGCGTGGTCGCACGACTCGCGCGCGCTGTTCGTGGGCGTCGTCTCGCGGAACGATCCTTCGGCGCTGCCGGGCGTCGATCGGGTCGCGCTCGACGGCACGGGCGAGCGCCGCGTCGTCGCCGAGAACACCATCGCCTTCGGCGACGCGCTGGTGACCGACACGAAGGAGGGCGGCGCGGGCTGCGGGCCGCTGCTCGAACCGCACGACCGCTGGTTCCTCGCCGACGTCAGCGTGCCGGGCGGCACGGCGCTGCGCCGCATCGACGCCGCAAGCGGCCGCGCCGCCGTGCTCGCATCGCGCGGCGACGAGATCGCGGACTGCTCGATGAACGACGCCGGCACGCGCGCCGCGTACACGGCCTCCGACGCGGTGACGCCCGGCGACGTCTGGATCCAAGAGGTCGCGGGCGGCGCGCCGCGACGCCTCACCAACCTCAACGCGGCCTACGCCGCCGCCGTGCGGCTCGTGAAGCCGCAGCATTTCACCGTCCGCGACGAGGCCGGCCTCACGGTGCACGCATGGTTCTTGCCGGCGAACGTGCCGCGCGGCACGCGCGCGCCGACGCTGCTGGAAATCCACGGCGGGCCATCGAGCGCGTTCGGGAACGCCTTCTTCCACGAGATGCAGCTGCTCGCCGGGCGCGGCTACAACGTCGTCTTCGCGAACCCGCGCGGCAGCGTCGGGTACGGGTACGCGTTCACGGCGGCCCTCGCGAAGAACTGGGGCGATCCGATGTTTCGCGACGAGATGGCCGTGATGGACGCGGTCGTGCGGCGGCCCGATGTCGACCCGCAGCGGCTCGGCGTGCTCGGCGGAAGTTACGGCGGCTACGCGACGCTGTGGATGATCGGTCACACACGGCGTTTCCGCGCCGCGGTCGCCGAGCGGGCCGTCAGCAACATGACCTCGTCGTTCCTCGCGTGCGACGCGTGCGGCATCAACAACGCGACCGTGTCGTTCGGCAACCCGTGGTCGGATCAAGCCGAATACTGGCGGCAGTCGCCGATCCGCACGATCGACTTCGTCCGCACACCGCTGCTGCTGCTGCACAGCGACGCGGATGCGCGCACGCCGCTGGTCGACTCCGATCAGTGGTTCACGCTCGCGAAGGCGTTGAACGAGCCGATCACCTACGTCCAGGTGCCGCGCGAGAACCACGACTTGAATCGCACCGGCGAGCCGATCCACCGGATCGAGCGGCTGCACCTCATCGCCGACTGGTTCGCGAAGGAACTGTGATGACGCGCCTTTTCTCCGCCGCGCTCGTCGCGGCGCTCCTGGCGACCGCGGCGCCGGCACCGGCAGCCGATGCCAAACGCGCGGTCGTTCCGGAAGATCTCTTCAAGATGGCGGCGGTTTCCGCCGCGACGATTTCGCACGACGGCAAGCACGTCGCGTTCATCGTCACGCGCGCCGACCTCGCCAAGAACGCGTATCTCTCCAGCATTTGGCTCGCGTCGGCCGACGGCACACGGGTCGCGCAACTGACGCGCGGCGAGCACGACGGAGAACCCACCTGGTCGCCCGACGACCGCACGCTGGCGTTCACCGCCGCGCGCAACGGGCCGCCGCAAATCTTCTCGCTGGAGACGGCCGGGGGCGAAGCGCGGCAGGTGACGCACGCCAAGGACGGCGCATCGGGCCCCGCCTGGTCGCACGACGGCAAACGGATCGCGTTCACCGCAACGACCTCTGACCCCGCACCGCCGGCGCGCGTCGACTGGAAGGCGCTCGGCGTCGCCGCGCCCGAGAAGCACCGGCACAGCGACATCCGTACGCTGCCGTGGCCGCGCTATCAGGCGAACGGCGCGGGCTACGTGTACGACAAACACCAGCACGTCTGGACGGTCAACGCGGACGGGACGAACGAAACGCAGCTGACGTCCGGCGCCGACGGCGAAAGTGGCGCAGATTGGTCACCCGACGACCGCACCATCGCGTACGGCTCGACGCCGCTCTCCGACCCCGAAGGCGATCGCGGCGCGATCTTCCTCGTGCCGTCGACCGGCGGAAGCGCGACGCGGCTGCCGCTGGCGCGTTACGGCGCGAACGAGGCCGGTTGGATGCCCGACGGCAAGCGGATCCTCTACGGGTTCATCTCGCGCCACGACAGCGCGGCACAGCCAGGCTACGCCGTGGTGAACCTCGACGGATCCGACGACCGGATCGTCGTCGCCGAAAACGCGGTTTCGATCGGCGACGCGGTCATCAACGATACCAAGGAAGGCGGCGCGGGCTGCGCGATCGTCGGGCCGAACGGGCGCAGTCTGATCGCGGACGTCAGCATCCCCGGCGCGACCGAGATCGACGCGATCGATTTCGACGGACGGCGCACCGCGACGCTGATCGGCGGCGGGCGCGAGATCGTCGACTGTTCGGCGAGCCGCGACGCGCGAACGATCGCTTTCACCGCGCTCGATGCGACGCATCTCGCGGAGGCGTACGTCTACGATCGCGCAACCGACAAGACGATCCAGTTGACGCACCTCAACGACGCGCTGACCGACGTGCTGGCACTCTCGCCGCCGGAAGAGCACAGCGTCGCGAACGGCCAAGGCGGCTCGGTCGCGTACTGGGTGATGCGTCCGCCGAACGCAGTCCCCGGCACGCGCTACCCGGTCATCCTCGACATTCACGGCGGCCCGCACACCGAATTCGGCAACAGCTTCTTTCACGAGTTCCAGGTGCTCGCCGCGCGCGGCTACATCGTGGTGTACGCCAACCCGCGCGGCAGCGTCGGGTACGGCTACGATTGGTCGAGCGCCCTCGACGGCGACTGGGGCAACGCGATGTTCGCCGACGAGACGGCGGTCATGGACGACATCGTGAAACGCGCCGACGTCGACCCCGCCCGGACGTTCGTCTCCGGCGGGAGCTACGGCGGCTACGCGACGTTGTGGATGATCTCGCACACGAACCGTTTCCGCGCGGCGCTCGCCGAACGTCCGGTGAGCAACCTCTTCACCGAGACGCTGAGCGCCGATTTCGCCGCGCCGCTCGGCTTCGAAGGGCCGGCCGGAACGCCGCACGCCTGGGGTCCGCCGCTGCAGGCCTACATGACGATGTGGCAGCAGTCGCCGCTCGCGCACGTCACGAGCGTTCGCACGCCGCTGATGCTGCTCCACGCGGACGGCGACACGCGCACGCCGATCGCCGAGACGCTGCAGGAATACGAAGCCCTCAAGAACCTCGGCCGCACGGTCACGCTGGTCGAGTTCCCGCGCGACACGCACGATCTCAGCCGCACGGGCGAGCCGATCCACCGGGTCGAGCGCCTCAACATCATGACCGCGTGGTTCGACCGCTACCGAAAGGGCAGATGAGTGGCCCAAACCTACGTCACGGTGCTCTTCGACGACGTCGACCATGCACGCGAGGGGAAGCGCGTGTTGGAGAACCTCCCGGGGGTTCACGTGCGGCGGGCGTTTCTGGTGGCGCGAGACGAGCGCGGGATGCACGTCGACGGACGCTATCACGGCGAGCTGCCGAAGATCGACATCGATCATCCGCTCGCGCTGCTGCGCACGATGTTCGCGCGATTGATCCTCGGCTCCAGCCGTGAAGAAGACGGCATCGCGGTCGAAGACGCGGAGGAAGAGCTTGCTGTCGGTGCGGCCGCCGTCGTCGCCCTCGTCGACGAGCACGACAACACGGCGCTCGACCGCACGATGCGCGATTGCGGCGGCGCCGTCACCCGAAGCGCGGTCAGCACGCTCGACGCCGAGGACACCGAACGCTTCCTCTCCGCCACGAGGCTCGATTCCCCGCCGTCATGACCACGGTGGCGAAGCGCCCGCCGTCAGCGTTCGTCGACGCGAACGGAGAATGGCGCGTCCCGGAAAAGTCGGAGTTGGACCCGAACGTCTCGAGCAACTTCGTGGTTGCGCTGATTCGGACGTTTCCGCTTTCGACAGCGGCCTGCGCGATCTGCTCCGTGCTCCTCGCCGCCTTGGCGGTTGACATGGTGTCGTATTGGCTCCAGTACCATAAGCCGGGATGCCGATTCCGCAGGTGCCGCTAGCGAACGACGAATGCCCATTTGTCATTCCGAGCCTGTCGAGGACCCCCCGTCGTCAGCCTGAGCGAAGTCGAAGGCTGACCCCGCGTCTCGGCAGCAGCGATTCGGGGTCGCGCCTCGACTTCGCTCGGCGCGACGACGAAGGTTCCTCGACAAGCTCGGAATGACAATGCGCGCGCTTGCAACGACAGTGAGCGCGCTAGCGCCAGACTTT
>JAQBPL010000078.1 GCA_028287545.1 Vulcanimicrobiota bacterium
CGGCGCGCAAACCTGGCTCCGACGACTCCTTCCACAGGTTGACGTGGTCGTCGGTGATCGGCGTCAGCGCGCTCACCGCGGCGCTGCCGAACATCATCACGATGCCGCAGCCGCCGGCGGCTTTCGCCGCGTGATAGGCGATCAGCGCTTCCGAAGGCGCGCCGTTCTTGGCTAAGTTCGTTCCGTGACTCGTCGAGACGATGCGGTTCTTTGCGAGCTTGGGCCCCAGTGCGAACGGGCTGAAGAGTCGTTCATGCATACGATCCGGCGCGGGGTTCTGACTCAGGGGGCGCGCGCCCCCTTAAGACAAGGGAGCCTCGACGAGCGCCTGATGGCGCGCGCACGGTTCGAGCGTCAGCATGGTGAAACCCGGCCCCTCCGCTTCGCAGCCGCACGCCCACATGACCCGGTATTCCGGCAGCGGGAGCGCCCGCGGATTGCTTTGGTAGCCTTGCGGAGCCCCGAGGATCTTTCGCAAGGCGTCGAGTGATTGACGCGCCATCGTCCCGGACGTATACGGGGCGATTACGTGACGTCCCCCACGCCCCCTTACGGCGCCGGCGCCACCGACTTGGTCGCGATCTTGAGCTTCCAGCTATCGAGCGCGGTGTTCTCCGGGTGGAGGTTCGCCAAGAGCACCTTCAAGCGCACCGCGGCCGGGCCGGTTCCGGTGGTGCGGAGGCGGCGGAAATACGGCGACCACGACTGGTACCACAGCGTCGCCGAGACTTTCAGCTTCGCCGGGTCGACGGCCGTGCGCAGCGGGACGCGGTAGGCCACGACCGCGCGGCCCCGCCCGCCGTCTTTGCCGTAGTGCGGATCGCCCCGCACCCCGGCCGGCCGGGTCGCGACCACCCAGTTCGCCGGGAGCGGGAAGCCCGGAACCCCCTCGAAGCGCCAGCCCGCGGGCAGGAGGCGGTTGTCCTTGACCGTCGAGTCGCGCCGGATGAAGCTCTCGGTGAAATCCCCGGCGTGATCCCGCACGAGCTCTTCGAAGATTTGCACCTGGTCCGCACTGGTGACCGGATACTGCTGGTCGTAATGCGGCTGGTACTGCTGCGCGCCGCCCGGACCGCGCACGAAGAACTCCGAGTGCAGCGGCGTGACGCCGTCGGGCCCGACGATCACGCCGTTCGCATCGGTTCGCCCCGAGGCGAACACGACGCCGTTCTGCGGATCGGTGACGGTCAGCTCCACGAACGCGCGCCGGAACCCGACGCCGCTGGGAAAGCGGTGGCCGGTCAGGTTGGTGACCGCCACGTTCGCGACGAGCGTGCCGTTCTCGACCTTCGCGTCGAGATCGACCCTCGCCGTCTGATGTTCCGCCTGCTGCACGACGTTGCCGATCGCGTCGCCCAGATCGTTCTTCGAGCCGGACATGTAGTCGGCGAGCCGCACGCCGAGCACGTCGGGATTCTGCTGGAACGTCCGCAGCAGGAACGCGTTGAGGCCGAGCAGTTCGTGGCGCCGGAAGCCGGTCGTGCGCCACGGAACCGTGATATCCGCCAGCGGCGCGCGATGCTCGGCTTGCGGGTAGTCCTCGTCCTGGACGATCGCGATCTTCGTCTGGATCGCCCGATCGGTGACGTCCAGCCGATCGTTCACGACGCTCGTCGGCATGTGGCAATCCTGGCACGAGCGCTTGTCCGGACCGGGTTTGTACTCGGTCTGGAACTTGCTGTTGACCCACTCGACGTATGTCGCTTGTTCGACGTCGTGATGCGTGCGCAGATCGATCGGGTGAATCTTCGCCGCCCCGTCGACGATCGGCAAGTTGATGCTGTGACAGCTCGTGCACAGCCGCGACGTCGTCGTGAGCGACGAGTAGATCGGCGTCGTGCCGAGCGACTCTTTCATCGGGTGGCTGGCGATCGTCTTCGTCTCGAAGGGGCCGTACAGTTTGTCGGGCGGGCCGACGGCGAAGAGGCCGTTCGCGCGATGCTCCAGCGTGTACGAGAGCGACTTCTCTTCGGGTGGGGTGAGCATCGCGTGATGGCAGACGGTGCAGCTCACGCCGTCGCGCGCCAAGCCGCCGTAGTGGAAATTCGGGTCCTTGGGATCCGCTTGGAACACGAAGTCGGGCGAGAACGTCGCGGTCGACGGCGGCGGGTGATCGATCGCGAACGTGCGCTTGCCCATCACGCCGTGACACTGCATGCAGGTGTCGACGATCTGCTGCTTGAGCACCATGCGCGTGTGCGGCGCGCGCGCCGCACCGCCCTCGATCCGCGCGGCGGGGATCGAATCGATATAGGCCAGCTCGCCTTCGAGCTGCGAGAAGAACACCGGGTCGCGTCCGGCCAGGCCCATCGGCGACCAGCGCCATTCGCCGTATTCCGAGACGTTGACGCCGATCGCGCCGGCGTTCGGAGCGGGCGTCGGCGTCGGCGAGGGGAACGGCGGCGGCGTCAGCCACATCATCGGGCCCGCGATCGGCCCCGACGCCGCGCTGTGACAACCCATGCACTGGTCGGACGTCAGGAACTGACCCGCCCCGGCGTGCGCGGCGACGAACGTGTCGAGCGGTTCGGCCGGAAACGTTTGGATCGGCGTCGGCGCGTGCGCGGCGATCATCGGGTTGCGCAGCGCCGGGTCGCGGTTCTTCTCGTGCTCCGTCGTCGCGGCGGCCGGCACCGCGCTCGCCGAAGAGTGCGGCTGCGGCGTGCGCCACGAGTTGTCGACGAAGAAGGTCAGCGGTTCGCCCGGGAAGCCGGCGATGTTCGCGGTCGAAGCGAAGGTCAGCGCGTGCGCGGCGGAGCCGTGGCAGCGCAGACAATAGAGCCCGAAACCGGCGTTCTGATACGCCGTGTTCACCGCGGGTTGCGGCGGCGCGAACATTCCGGTGTAGACTTCGGCCCAGAACCAGCCGTCTTTTGAGGCGCTCGAGCGGCGGATCATCACCGTCCAGTCAGTCGGCGTGAGCTGGTCGCCGGAGAGTCCGGCGTAGCGGGCCGCAGGCGGCGGACCGTATTGTTCTTTGATCATGACGGCGCCGTCGTGCGGGACGCCGACCCGGCCGCCGCGCAGCCACGCGATCATCTCGGGCGAATAGTAGATCCGCACCGCCGGATGGGTGCCGAAGTACTGCCCGTGCACGTAGGGACCCGTGTCGCGCACCGACTTGTCGACGCACCAGCCGAGCTTGCGATAGCCGTACGTCTGCAGATAGCCGAGCATCTTGGTTTCGATCGCGATCGGATCGCCGGGCGGGACGTGCGCCGGCAGGCGGAGCGCATCGGGGGCGGGCTTCGCGCTCGGGCAAGGGTCGGGCATCGCCCCCGGCGGCGGGGCCATCGCGGCGGACCCGGGATGCGGGGCGGGCAGCGCGCCGCGCGTCGCTTCGCTGACCAGCAGCACCGATCCGACCACGACGGCGAACGTCAGCAGCGCCGAACGCATCAGCACACCCCTTCTTCAACCCGACAGCGAGCTTGGGGACGCTTGCGACGGAACCGGCCGCCGCTCCTGGTGGCGGAGCGGCTAGCGAAGCACCGTCGCGAGCCGCTCGCGCAGGAGCGACTCCGCGCCGTCGCCGATCTCGGCGACGATCTCCGCGGCCGGGCGAACGCGCTCTTGGAGTCCGACCGACTCGCCGGCGTAGACGTGGGCGAGGTCGTAGTTCTTCGCGCGCTTCGCCGCTTCGTATTCCGCGACGGCGGCGGCTGAGGTCGCGAGCTCGTCCTCGTGTCCGTGCCAGCGGTCGGTGAAGGCGTTGCGCAGCGCGCGGCCCGGGAATTGTGGCGGCCACGGATAGCCCTGCGCGCGGTCGAACACGCTGGTCAGCACGGTGTCGGCCTCGGTGCTCGCGATGAGCTTCCGCCTCGCTTCGTCAGTGACGCGCGCTTCGCGCGCGAGCAGAAACGGCGTGCCGATCCACGCGCCCGCGGCGCCGGCCGCAAGCGCCGCCGCCAGCCCGCGCGCGCCGCCGATTCCGCCGGCGGCGAGCACCGGACGGTCGACGATCTCGAGCACGATCTGCAGCAGCGGGAGGGTCGCGATCTTGCCGGTGTGTCCGCCGGCTTCGGTGCCTTGCGCGACGATCAAGTCGACGCCCGCGGCCTGCGCGCGCAGCGCCGCGGCGCGGTCCTGCACTTGGCTCGCGACGGCGATTCCGGCGCGGTGCAGCGGTTCGACGTACGGCGTCGGATCGCCGAACGAGATCGACACGAGCGCCGGGCGGAGCTCGATCGCGGCGGCGAGCAGATCTGGGCGCTTGTCGAGGACCCAGATCAGGAAGCCGATGCCGACGTTGCGATCGGGGTTGCCTTCGCGCGCCGCCGTGACGTCGGCGCGCAGCGTCTCGACGTCGCCGTTCACGTCGACTCCCAGAAAACCGAACGCGCCCGCATCGCTCACGGCCCGCGCCAACTCACCGCCCGCGGCCGGCGTCATCGGCGCGTTGAGGATCGGATAGCGCAGATCGAACCGGTCGGTCAGCGCCGTCTTGAGCACGTTACTGGTCGGGGAAGAGCACCCGCGTGCTCGCGGAGCGCTCCACCTCGGCGACCGCGCGATACGTGCGCCCGACGAAATCCATCGACGGGTTCGTTACGCCGAACCACAGCGTCTCGTTCTTGTAGTGGTGCCACAAGTGGTATTTCTTGACGTAGCGCCCGAAGCGCGTCCGCGGTACGAACGGGATGTGCGCGACGTAGTGCACCCATTCGTAGTACAACAGGCCGAGCACGCTGCCGAGCAGCAGCGCCCCGGTCGCCGCGGCGTCGCGCGTGAGCGCCCAGTAGATCGCCGTCGTCAACAGCGTCGCGGGCACCGCGAACCAGAGCGGCAGGAACAACAACCCGAGTTCGCCAGGCGTGACGTGATGATCGTAGTGGAGCCGGTGCTGCAAGCCCAGCAGGAACGCGTTCTTCTGCGGCGGCGCGTGCAGCAGGAAGCGATGCGTCGTGTATTCCGAGCCGAAGAACACCAGCGCGCCGATCGCAACGCACAAGATTTGCGGGACGACGCCCCGCGCGGCGAACGCCGCGGCCAGCGCGACCGCCAAAAGCAGGAGCGCGGTGTTGCTGCCGTGCCGCAGGAACGTGGCGACCATACTCACCCCCTTGCCTACGCGCGCCTTGCTGCCCTGCGCGGGCGAGCGTTTGGGGGCGAAGTTGGCCGTCTAGTCGAGCAGCCTTCACCGTTTGGAGTGTGACGTCGCGCCCGATTGGGAATGCGGCGCCGTTGGGCATCACCTCGTGGTGCGCAACCGAATCGTGTTTGCTGCCGCCGTCGCCGCCGCGTTCTGCGCGATCATTCTTGCGACGCCGGCGCTGGCAATTGAGAACCCCCTCGTAGCGACCATCAAGCCTGTCGGCCAAGGCGGCACGCGCGGCAACGTGACGTTCTTCCAAATGGGCAGCAACGTCAACGTCGGCGTCTCGCTCGAGAGCGCCGTCGCAGGCGAAGCGTCGCTCGACCTGCGCACCGGGACGTGCAAGACGTACGCGCAGAACTCGCGCTGGCCGCTGGGCTCGTTCGGCGGCCGCACGCAAGAGACGCGGTTGCCGAACACCAAGCTGGAAAGTCTCGTCGGCGAAGTCCTCTTGGTGCACAAGACGCAGGACGTCGGCTCGCCGGTGATCGGCTGCGCCGAGATCCGGACCTAGGGACCTAGGGTTCCTCGCTCGGCCGGCGGCGCGGAAGCGCGTACCACGCTTCGTCGCAGGCCTTGCGGTCGGCGTCGTCCAGCGTGATGTCGAGCGCTTTGAGCGAGTCGCGCAATTGTTCGGAGCGGCTCGCACCGACGATCGCCGAGGTGACGCCCGGCTGATCCAGCACCCAGCGCAACGCGACGTGCGTGATCGACTTTCCGCGCGACGCGACGTCGGCGGCGAGCCGCTCGACGACGTCGAGCTGTTCGTCCTGCCAGTAGCGCTGCTGGTAGAGCTGGGCGGCGGTGCCGAGCGAAAAACGCGTTCCTTCGCGCGGGGCTTCGCCGCGTTTGTACTTGCCGGTCAAAACTCCGGCGGCGAGCGGGTTGAAGACCACCGCCCCCACTCCGTTTTCTTGCGCGGCCGGAAGCAGTTCCGCTTCGATCGCGCGATAGAGCAGGTTGTAGCGCGGCTGCACCGCGTCGAAGCGGATCGTGCGTTCGCGATCCGCCGTCCAGAGCGACGTCATCATCTGGTAGGCGGCGATGTTGCTGCAGCCGGCGTAGCGGATCTTGCCGGCGCGGCACAGGTCGTCGAGCGCGCCGAGCGTCTCGTCGATCGGCGTCTCCGGATCCCAGCGGTGGATGTAGTAGAGGTCGATGTAGTCGGTGTTGAGGCGGCGCAGCGACGCGTCGCATGCATCGTGCAGGTGTCGCCGCGAGAGGCCCATGTCGTTCGGACCCGGCCCCATGCGGCCGTAGGCTTTGGTCGCGACGACGAACCGATCGCGTTTGCCGGCCAGCCACGCGCCGACGATCTCCTCGGTACGGCCGACGGTCTTGAGCGTTCCGCCGACCGGATAGACGTCGGCGACGTCGATGAAGTCGATCCCGGCCTCTTGGGCCGCGTCCATGATCGCGAACGACTCGTCGCGATCGGTCTGCAGTCCGAAGGTCATCGTTCCCAGGCAAATCTCCGAGATCTTCAGTCCCGTGCGCCCCAATCGTACCGTTCGCATGAGGCGCTGTTCCGCGCGCGTGCTTGCTCCACCCACGAGGATGATCGGGCAGCGCTCCGACGAACCTCACGGACATGACCGGCTGGATGCGCGTCGCGGCATTCGTCGTCGCGTCGCTCGCCTGTGGTTTCTTCCTCGCCGAATTCGGCGACCGAGCCGACTGGGATCCGCTCGTCGCCCCCGCGGGCGCCGCGCTGGTCGTTGCCCTCTACGGCCTTTTGCGTCGCGGTCGCGACCTCGTCGAGGTGATCGGCCCGTCGTTGCCGATCGCGTATGCCGCGTACGCGGGTGTAGCGATCTCGCGCGTGGGACATCCGAACGTCATCGCCGCACAATGGCTGTTCGACCCGATGATCGACCGGTTGCCCGTCGTGCTGCTCGGCGGCGTCGCCTACGCGCTCGTCGTGACGGTGTTCGTCGCTCTGCCGGCGTCGAAGCTCGCGCGCTGGCACCGCCGCGCGTCGGAGCGCGACGATCGCTTCTGGACGTTTATCCACGAGCGCGCGTCGGCGCAGAAGCGCGACGCGTGACGAACACGCGCTAGCAGGCCTACTACGTCGCGGCGGCGGCGCGCAACGGCTGCGGGGCGGGCGCGGCGGGCAGCAGCGCCACGGCGATGCGCAACGGGTCGTAGTCGGAGACCGCAGTGATCTCGGTATCGTCGCCTGCGGTGCGGCGGGCGGCGCGCAGGGCTTCGATCGCGTCGGGGAGGGCGAACTGTTCGCCGACGTAGCCGTTGACGAAGCGGCCGCCGCGAATCTCGCCGCGCGCTTCGAGCCGGCGCAGCGCGACGAGGATCTCGCGCCAGCGCGGCGCGAGCGTTTCGCGCACCGCGACGTCGCGGAACACGACGCCCCAACGCGCGAGCAGACGGCGTGCGAACGCTTCCGGATCGATGTGGTCGGTCTCCGAGACGAGCCGCGTCCAGCGGCCGCTCGACGAACGCGGCCGCGCGCGCAGGCCCTTCTCGCCTAGCCGACGCTTCGAATCGATCAAGGAGCGCAGCGCGTCGAAACCGTCTGCAGTGACGAGGCCGGCGGCGACGAGCTGCCACAGCGCTTCCTCGACCTCGCTCGGCAGCCGTTTCGTTCCGCGCACGATGTCGGTGAAGAACGGCGCGCCGCGGCGGCCGATCTCGTCGAGCACTTCGCGCGCCGCGTGTGAGAGCGCGGCCTCTTCGTACGGGTTCGCGACGACCAGCGCTTCGGCGTCTTCGCGCGCGAACAGGGCGATCGGCGCGAGCTTCGTCGGCCGTACGCGCCGCTTCTTCTCCTGGTCCGTGACCGCGAGCGCCGGGTGCGGCGAGAGGCGGCCCCACATCACGTCGCCGGAATAGCACAGCCGGTCGAGATACTCACGCTTGTAGCCGGCGATGCGCGCCGGCAGGATCGACGCCTCCCACGCAGCGGCCGGAATCTCGTAGCCTTCGAGTTGACGGATGACGTGCAGCGTGCCGTCGATGCCGTGCAGCCGCGACGCGGGCGCGACGTGCTGCCAGCGGAACAGGAAGCGGACGTAGTCGGCGGTGCTGACCGGCTCGATCTCGCGCCGCAGCGTGCCCAGCGTGAGGCGATGGATGCGCGCGAGGATGCGTCGATTGCACCATTCCTCGTCGGGGCCGCCGCGGAAGCGCCCGCGCAGAACTTGCCCTTCGACCTCCAGGCGAATCAGCGCGATCTCGACGCTGGCCGCGTCGACGGCGAAGCGTTCCGCCATCTCGGCGACCGTCATCGGGCCGCCCGATTCGAGCCAGCCGCGCACGATCTCGGCGACCGCGTCTTCCATGCGTTCCGGGAGCGGCCCAGTCGGCGGAACGGACGCGATCTGCGGTTCGATTTCGGCTTCGGGATAGGCGACGCGCGCGAGGTCGAGCCGTTCCGCACACACCCAGAAGGCCGCGCCGCCGGCGCGCAGCGTCGTCGCGCGGCGCTGCGCGACGAGCTCGTCGAACCACGCGCTCCACTCGGCGACGGGCGGGAGCGCGACGAGCGTTGCGAGCGCGTCGTGCAGTTCGTCGGCGTCGCGCACGAGCGGCCAGGCGGATTCCGTGACTTCGGCTATCGCCGCCTGATCGAGGATCCCCGCGCCGTTCTCTGCGTCGGACCGCGTGGTGCGCCGCAGCGTCACGGCGCGCGCGCGGCGCTCTTCCAGCGGCGCATCGTCGAGGTACGCGTACGGGTTCGCGTTGAGGATCTCGTGGCAGAACGGCGAGGGTTCCGGCGTGTCGACCGCGCGCGTGCGGATCGCGCCGCTCTCGACGTCCTGCAGAACGGCGATCAGCCCGTCGACGTCCATCGCTTCGCGCAGACAGTTGTCGATCGTCTCGCGGACGAGGACGTGATCGGGGATGCGGATGGGACCGCTGAGGTTCTCGGCGCACGCCGCTTGATCCGGGAACACCGCCGCCATCAAGTCGTCCGCGCGCATCCGCTGGAGCTGCGGCGCGACTTTCTTGCCGGCCCGCGAGCGCAGGATCGTCAGCGAGCGCGTCGCGTTCCAGCGCCAGCGTGCGCCGAACATCGGGGCGTCGAGCAGCGCCTGCGTGAGCGTGTACTCGACGCTCGCCGACTTCACGTACTCGAACACGATGTCGAGCGCAAACGCGTGCTGCTCGGTGAGCGAGAGGCAGATCCCGTTGTCCGTCGCCGCCGCCTGCAGCTCCACGTTGAAGGAGCGGCAGAACTTCTTGCGCAGCGCCAGGCCCCACGCGCGATTGATGCGCGCGCCGAACGGCGTGTGCAGGATGAGCTGCATTCCGCCGGCTTCGTCGAAGAAGCGTTCGGCGACGATCGTGCGATCGGTAGGGACGACGCCGAGGATCGCCTTGCCGGCGCGCACGTACGCGACCGCTTGTTCCGCGCCGCCGCGG
This sequence comes from Vulcanimicrobiota bacterium, assembly GCA_028287545.1. The sequence goes on from JAQBPL010000078.1 coordinate 9,482, forward strand.
TCGAGACCGCATTCGGCGATCAGCAGGCTGCAGGCGTCCGCGTCGTCGCGCTCGTCGATCGCCGCGCGCAGCGCCGCGACCTCGCGCGAGAGCTCGATCGTGCGGCCGAGACCTTCGCCGTTCCAGAACGGGATCGACGGCGGCGCGCCGTGCGCGTCGGCGACGCGAACGACGCCCGGTTCGACGCGGCGAATCTGCCACGAGGTCGTGCCCAGCAGAAAGATGTCGCCGGCCATGCTCTCGACCGCGAAGTCTTCGTCGACCGTGCCGACGACGTGCCCGTCCGGTTCGACGACGACGTTGTAGTTGGCGTTCTCGGGGATCGCTCCGCCCGAGGTGATCGCGGCGATGCGCGCGCCGCGGCGAGCGCGGAGCTTGCCGTTGACCCGGTCGTAGTGGAGGTACGCGCCGCTGCGCCCGCGCGAGGTCGCGACGCCGTCGGCCAGCATGGTGAGCACCTCGTCGTAGTCCTTGCGCGAGAGATCGCGATACGGATACGCCGTGCGCACCGCGTCGTAAAGGTCGTTCGCATCCCAATCGTCGCCGGCGCAGGTCGCGACGATCTGCTGCGCGAGGATGTCGAGCGGTGCGACCGGGATCCGCAGCGCGTCCATCGCGCCGCCGCGAATGCCGCGCACGAGCGCCGCGCACTCGAGGAGCTCGTCGCGAGTCGTCGCGAACAGCCGGCCTTCCGGCTTCGCGCCGATCCAGTGGCCCGAACGGCCGATCCGCTGCAGCGCGACCCCGATCGAGCGCGGCGAGCCCAGCTGGACGACGAGGTCGATCGAGCCGATGTCGATCCCGAGTTCCAGCGACGCCGTCGCGACGACGGCACGCAGTTCACCGTTCTTCAACCGGTTTTCGGCATCGAAGCGGATCTCGCGCGAGAGGCTGCCGTGGTGCGGCATGACCATTCCCTCGCCGAGCCGCGAGGTGAGCGCGAAGGTGACCCGCTCGCTCATGCGGCGCGTGCTGACGAAGATCAGCGTCGTGCGGTGCGCGCGGATGAGGTCGGCGAGGCGGTCGTAGATCTCGCCCGACATTTCGTTGCTGGCGACCGAACTCAACTCGTCGCCGGGAACTTCGACCGCCAGCGTCATCTCGCGCCGGTGGCCGACGTCGACAACCTGCGCGTCCGCACTCAGGAAGCGCGCGACCTGGTCGATCGGGCGGACCGTCGCTGAAAGCCCGATCCGCTGCGGTTTTTTGCCACCGTTGCGCATCACGAAGTCGTCGAGCCGGGCGAGCGTGAGCGCGAGGTGCGCGCCGCGTTTGTCGCCGGCGACGGCGTGGATCTCGTCGACGATCACCGTTTCGACGCGCGCGAAGAGCGCCCGCGCCTTCTCGGAGGTGAGCATCATGAACAGCGACTCGGGCGTCGTGACGAGCACGTGCGGCGCCGTGCGCAGCATCCGCGCGCGATCGGCCTGGCTGGTGTCGCCGGTGCGCGTCGCGGTGCGGATCCCCTGGAGCGTGATGCCGCGTTCGGTCGCGAGCGCGAGCAGTTCGCCGAGCGGCGTCTCGAGGTTCTTGCGAACGTCGTTGGTCAGCGCCTTGAGCGGCGAGACGTACACGACGAGCGTCTCGTCGGGAAGTTCGCCGGCTTCGGCGCGCCGGATCAGCCCGTCGAGGCAGATCGAAAACGCCGCCAGCGTCTTTCCGGAACCGGTCGGCGCGGTGATAAGCACGTCACGACCGGCGCGAATCAACGGCCAGCCTTGGACTTGCGGTTCGGTCGGCTCGCCGTACCGCTTGGCGAACCAATCGGCAACGAGCGGGTGAAATTCGCGGACCACGCCCTTCGTCAAACCCACCCGGAGGGCGTCGCGTTTCGCCGAGCACTTCCTTATTGACTTGCTCGGGGAGGCGACCTCCGCGTCGAACGACGTCGGCCGCCGGTTCACCGAGCCGGCTGGGCGCTTCGTCACGGGTGTGCGAGCGGCGATGGTTCGTTTCTCCTCACGCGAAAACTCTTTGCATGACGTCGAAGAGACGCGGCGCGACGACCGGCTTGGCGACCTCGGCTCGGCTCTCGAAGGCGTTCCCGATCACCGGCGGAAGAGGACGTTCGCCTGTTTGCGTGAGTCGCCGAGGAACACTTCGATGCCCAAATTCGCGGCCGCGTGCGCGGCGCTGTTCTTCGCGGTTTCCGGCGGCGCGTGTGCCGCGTCGCTCGCGCAGCTCGACGCCTGGCTCGCCTCTTCACCCAAAATTGTGCGCGAGAAACCGCCGATACCGCCGACGGACGCGGTGAGATACCCGCGCTACGTCAGCGTCAAGGGCGACGGATCGACCGGGTGGCTGAGCCCGGACTTGGTCACCGACGGTTTTCTCGCGAACGGCCAGCGCGTGATGATGGTGCCGATCGTCTCCGGCGGAAGCGGCGGTGTCTTCACCGCGCTGCTGTTCACGCAGATCGGCGGAACGACGCGTTTCGTCGGCACCTTACCGAGCCCGGCGGGCCATCTCGGCGTCTCGTTAGAGGCGGGGCGCATCCTCATCAGGACGCCCGTTTACGGCGCGGGAGACGCGAACTGCTGCCCTTCCGCGCAGCACTACGAACGCGCGACGCTGCGTGGTACCCGTCTCGTCACCGAAGACCGCTGGGACGTCAAGCTCGCCCACTGACCGGCACGCTCCCATGTCACGGCGAGCTGGTCGAGGACCCCGCCACCGCCGGCCGGCGCCGGCGCCGCCAAGGATTGTGCTTCGCGAGGTCGAGTGCGACGCTGCGAACGCGGTCGAGAACGGCGGCTGCGACGCGGCGGCCCGAGGGCACGTTGCGGTCGTCTTCGTCCGTCCCCGCCGGCACCAGTGCGCGCACTGCGGGTGAGGCGTCGATCGCGTGTCCGGCCGCGTATGCGGCCTGGTTTGCGCGGTAGCGGTCGAGCGCGTAGCGGTAGTTCACCATCACGCCGTACGACTGCGCGATCCCGCGCTGCGTCGGGTCGCCAAGCCAGTCCAAGCGCTCGACCGTTGCGCCGTTGCCGAGGTGGAATCGAGCCACGGCATCACGCGGCGCACCGTCCGCTCGTTTCGCGTGCAGCAGATAACGTGCCGCGAGCTGCAGCAGGGCCTCGCGCACGCTCGCCGCGAGGGCGGGGCTGCGCTGCCATCCCGGCGTCGCGAGGACCGCGCGAACGTCGTCCGGCACGCGGTCGCCGAGCGAACGCACCCACGCCGCGAAACCCGGCAGCGGTGAAAGCGTCGCGAACGTCCGCAGCCGCGGCATCTCGCTGCGCAAAATCTCGACCGCCTGCTTGATCAGCGCGTTGCCGAACGGGATGCCGCTGAGGCCGCGTTCGGTGTTCGAGATCGAATAGAACGTCGCGCTGCGCGCCACGGTGACGTCGACGCGCGGCGCGTCGACGTTGAGGATCGCACGGATCGAGGTCGGCAGCTCGTCGGTCAGCGCGACCTCGGTGAAGACCAGCGGCATTCGCGGAAGCGCCGGATGGAAAAAGGCGTAGACGCGGCGGTCGTCGTCGAGCCGGTCCTTGAGGTCAAACCACCCGCGGATGGCGTGCACCGCCTCCGATTGCGCCAGGCGTTCGAGCAGCGCGGCCGAGTCCGCCCACGTCAGGCGGCGCAGTTCGAGCGACCCGATGTCGAGCCGCTCGGCAAGCGCGTCGCGCAGGTCCGCGTCGAGCGCCATGAGATCGGCAAGGTCCGGCCGTTCGTCGAGCAGACGAAGCAGCGTCGCGCGCAGGGCGACGACGCAGCGCAGATCGCCGGGCGGTGCGGCCAAGTGGTCGAATACGACGTTGCGCTGCGGCACCAGCGCTCGCCGCAGGCGCGCATATGCGGCGCGCCGGGCCGCCGGATCGTCGGCCGAGCGGGCCAAGTCGAGTTCGCGAGCAAGCAGCGGCGCATCGACGTCGAGTCCGTCCAACATGCGCAGGACTTGGACGAGCTCCTCGTCGCCTGCCGAAGCGAGGGAAGCGCAGGCCACGCGGACGTGCTCGCGCGCTGCCGTGTCGCCGGGTCGAAGGGAGCGAAGCGCGTCGATTGCGCGTTCGATAGGAGTCGTTCGCAACGCCATGCTGCTCCATTTTACCCAGCAAAGGGGCGGGTTGGTTTCCGCTCCGGGCTCACACTACGTGGACTTTACCTCGGAGCATTTGCCCCTGCCTCGCCGATCTTAGGAATCGCAGAGAAGTCTCGAGAGCCCCTGCCGGGGTCTCCTAGGCCGTGAAGCCTTCGAGCGATTCGACGGCGAGCTCCCAGGCTTCCATCGCGGCGCCGCCTTCGGCGTTGAGCCGTTCGAGCTCGCGCTGCAGGCGGACCACTTCGTCGGGATTGTCGTAGAGGTCGGGTGCGGCGAAGAGTTTTTCAAGATCGGCCTTTTTGCGGTCGATCTCCGCGACGCGCTTCTCGGTGTCGATGACGGCGCGCTTGCGGTTGCCCAGCTCGAGCTTCGCTTCGTGCTCGGCGTTGCGGTCGAGCTTGACCGGGGGCTTCTTCTGCTGCTGCGGCGCGGGCCGCGGCGCGACCCCGTTCTTCTCTTCGTGCAGTTTTCGTTCGAACGTTTCGTAGTCGCCGTCGAACACCGTCGCCTTGCCGTCGCGAATCGAGACCACGCGCTCGGCGAGACGCTTGAGCAGATACCGGTCGTGCGAGACGACGAAGAGCGCGCCTTCGTACGATGCGAGGACGTCTTCGAGCGCTTCGCGGCTGGGGATGTCGAGATCGTTCGTCGGCTCGTCGAGGAAGAGGCAGTCGGCGCGCTGTGCCATCAGCCGCGCCAGCATGATCCGCCGCCGCTCGCCGCCCGAGAACTCCTCGACGTACCTGTCGCCCGAATCGCCGGTGAGGTTCAGCCGGCCCAGCAAGGAGCGCGCCTCCTCGTCAGTGACGCCCATCTGCATCACCGCTTCGGACGCCGTCCGCCCGGCGGGCAAGTCGTCGACCGAACTCTGCGAGTAGCTCGCGGTGCGCAGGCCGGTGCCGTAGCGCACGCTCCCGGAATCGGGCTGCATCTCGCCGCTGATGATGCGCAGGAAGGTCGACTTTCCGGCGCCGTTCGGACCGACGATCGCGACGCGGTCGCCGCGCACGAACGATGCGTTCAGGTTCTTGAACAGGGTGTGGTCGTAGGCTTTGCTCAGCTTCACGACGTCGACGGCCGGGCCGCCCGTCGCGCGGCGCGACGCCCGCAGGGCCACCGAGATGCTGCGGCGTTCGGTGCGCGGCGCGTCGACGGCGTCGAGCTTCGCGAACGCCTTCTCGCGGCTGCGCACGTGGCTGTAGTTGTGCGAACCGTGCGTGCGCAGCTCGGCGATGACCGCCTTCTGCCGCTTGCGCTCCGTCTGGTACGATTCGAAGTCGCGCCGCTGCTGCTCGCGCCGTACCTCGCGCTGCTCGAGATATTCGGTGTACGCGCGGCCTTGCTTCACCTCGTAGATGGCCAGCTCGCCGCGATCGAGTTCCCAGATCTGCGTGGCGACGGTTTCGAGGAAGAACCGGTCGTGCGAGACGATCGCGAACGCGCGCGGGTCGCGCGCGACGAACGTCTCCAGCCAGCGCACCGTGTCCAGGTCGAGATGGTTGGTCGGCTCGTCGAGCACGAGCCAGTCGGGGCTTTCGAGCAGCGTGCGCGCAAGCAGCGCTCGAGTGCGCTGACCGCCCGAGAACTCCGCGAGCGGCCGGTCGAGATCGGCTTCCTCGAAATCGAAGCGGTTGAGCGTGGCGCGCATCTCCCACTCGGCCGCCTCGCCGCGCTCCATCGCTTCGTCGAACGCGGCGCGCAACGTCTGCGGTCCGCTCTCCGCCGCGTCCTGCGCCAGGTAACCGAGCCGCCGGTCGCGGGCGCGCACGAGCGAGCCGCCGTCCGGCTCGTCCCGGCCAACGAGGATGCGCACGAGGGTGGACTTGCCGGCGCCGTTCGGACCGACCAAGCCGATCTTTTCGCCGTCGCGGATCACGCCGGTCAGATCGCTGAAGACCTCGTTCGCACCGTAGTGCCGCTCGAGGTCGGTAAATCGAAGGAGTTCCATAAGGGGCGGCTCCCGGCGTTCGCCCCGCACCGGGAGACTCCCGGGGCCGACGCACCGTCGTGCCCCGGGACCGAACTCAGAAGGCTGACGCCGCGACGACCTTGACGGACTCGTCGTCGTACTCGTCGTGGATGCTTTGCCCGGTGTAGTCGCGCATCTGCGTCGCGGCCCACAGGCTGACGATCGAGCACGCCGCGATGTAGACGGCGATCGCGTACCCGGTGTGGTACGTGGCGAAGAGCCACGTCGCGATGAGCGGCGCGGGACCGCCCGCGATGACGGAGGCGAGCTGATAGCCGAGCGACGCGCCGCTGTATCGCAGGCGCGGCGTGAAGTTCTCGGCGATGAACGCCGCTTGCGGTCCGTACTGGATGTCGTGCGGGATCAGCGACAAGAAGATCGCAAGGAAGATCAGCGCCGGTGCACCGGTGTTGAGCATCGCGAAGTACAGGAAGCCGAACACGAGCGTGACGGCCGAGCCGATCATGTACGTCTTGCGGCGGCCGATGCGATCTGAGAGCTGCCCGAAGAGCGGGATCCAGACCCCCGAGCCGATCGACCCGACGAGAACCGCCGCGACGAGGAAGTTGCGCGGCTGATTGAGCACGGTCGTTCCGTACGCGAACACGAACGCCGTGAAGATGTAGAACGGCGCCTGTTCCGAGAGCCGCAGGAGCGCGGAGAGGACGATCTCGCGGCCCTGCAGCCGGAAGACCTCGGCGACGGGCATCTTCTCGATCTTGTTCTCCGCGACGAGCCGGCGGAACGTCGGCGTCTCGGTGATGCCGACACGAATCCAGAGGCCGACGCCGACCAGGATGATGCTCAGGAAGAACGGGATCCGCCAACCCCAATCCAGGAACGCGGCACCTGAGAGCGCGCTGAACGCGAGAACCGCGACGTTGGCGAGAAAGAGTCCCGCCGGGACGCCGAATTGCGGCCAGCTCGCGATGAGGCCACGGCGCTGATTCGTCTTCGCCCACTCCATCGAGAGCAGGACCGAGCCGCCCCACTCGCCGCCGACGCCGATACCTTGGATGAAGCGCAGCACCGTGAGGATGACCGCACCCCAAATCCCGATCTGCGAATAGCCTGGAACGAACCCGACCAGGAACGTCGCGATCCCCATCAGCAGCAAGGTCGCGATCAGCGTCCCCTTGCGGCCGATACGATCGCCGTAGTGACCGAAGATCGCGGCGCCGATTGGGCGCGCGATGAACCCGACGGCGTAGACCAAGAACGCCTGCAGCGTGCCGACCAGCGGATCGCTGTTCGGAAAGTACAGCTTTGCGAACACGAGCCCGGTGACAGTGCTGTACAGGAAAAAGTCGTACCACTCGATCGACGTCCCGATCGTGGCGGCGATCACGGCGCGCGTCAGCTGCCTGCGATCGTCGGATGAGGGCTGTGCGGCTCCGGTTGCGGCCATGAAACCTCCGATGCGGCGGATGCCTGCGTTTCTCAATCGCCATCGTACGACACGCGTTCTTCCGGCGACAACAAGCACTCGACCAGCCGAGTCGGCGTGCCGTCCGCTGCCGGCGACGGAAGCGCGGCCTACGAAGCGGTGATCCCGGCGAAGGTCTCGCTGTGGGCGGCGCGCAGCTGGTTCTTCTGCACCTTGCCGGTCGCGGTCATCGGCAGGCGGTCGAGGATGCGCACCGCTTTGGGGGTCTCGAAGCCGCCGAGGCGTTCGCGGCAGTGCGCGATGAGTTCTTCTTCCGTTGCGCTCGCGCCGGGCTTGAGCGCGACGCAGGCGACGACGGCTTCGCCCCAGCGCTCGTGCGGGACGCCGACCACGCCGGCGCTCGCGACCGCGGCGTGCGCAAGCAGGACGGCCTCGACCTTCACCGATGCGACGTTCTCGCCGCCGCTCTTGATCAAATCTTTCTTGCGGTCGACGAACAAGAGCTGTCCGTCCTCGTCGAACAAGCCTAGGTCGCCGGTGTGGTGCCAGCCGAAGCGCCGCGCGGCGGCCGTCGCCTCGGGATCTTTGAAGTAGCCTTCCATCACGTTCGGGCCGCGATGCACGATCTCGCCGACCTCGCCTCGACCGAGAAGGTTGCCTTCGTCGTCCATGATCGCGGTCTCGTCGACCGGCGTCGACGTGCCCCAATAGTTCCCGAAGCGCCGCAGCTGCTCTTCGGGCCGGAAGACGACCGTCGCCGGATACATCTCGGTCTGTCCGCTCGAGAGCTGGAAGTTCGGGCAGATCTCGGCGATCAGCCGGCGGCGCACGGTCTCGGAGATCGGCGCCATCGCGTACAATCCGAGGCGCAGCGCCGAGAGGTCGAACTTTGCGCGCTCGGGATGGTCGAGGATCGCGCTCCACATCGCCGGCAAGAGGAACGCGAACGTCACGCGCTCGCGCTCGAACGCCGTCATCATGCGTACCGGGTCGAAGGCGCGAAAGATGATCCCGCGCGCACCGACCAGCATCTCGGTCAGCATGATCGCGTGGGTCGCGCAGTGAAACATCGGCAGCAGCAGCGGGGTCGCCTCGCCGCGGCGCATCGGCAGGTCGGCGAGGTTCGAGAGCGCGGCGGTGAAGACCGAGAGGTGCGTGTGCATCACGCCCTTGGGGCGTCCGGTCGTGCCGCTGGTGTACATGATCAGCGCGAGGTCGCGCTCCGCGATCTCGACGTCGACCTCGCCGGCCGGCTGCGCCGCGCGCACCGCATCGAAGTCGGTGACGCCGCGGTCCGCCGGCTCGGCGCCGAACGGGACGACGACGATGCGGGGCACGACCGCCTCGAGCGCCGCTCGCAGCGCCGCGTTCGCGTAGAGCGGGGCGTCGATCAGCGCGAGCTTCGCCTCGGCGTGCTCCGCGATGTAGGCGATGTCGGCCGGTGCGAGCATCGTGTTGACCGGCACCCACACGAGGCCCGCTTTGTGGATGCCGAACATCGCGATGACGAAACGGTACGTGTTGGTGCACACCATCGCGACGCGTTCGCCGCGCTGCAGCCCTTCGGCAAGCAGGAAGCGCGCGAAGCGATCGCTTTCCTCGTCCAGCGCGCGGTAGCTGATGCGAACGTCGTCGTCGACGAGCGCGATCTCGTCGCCGCAGGTGCGCGCGGCGCGCCCGATCACGTCGCCCAGAGCGATGCGCCCGATGCGTCCGGTGGTCGTCATGGCGTGCCCGCCAAAACCGGAGCGGCGACGGGAGTGCCCTGCGGCGGGCGCGCAGGTCGCGAAGCGATCCGCATCCCCTTGGCGATGATGCCGAGCATGATCTCGTCGGCGCCGGCGCCGATCGACAGCAGCCGTGAGTCGCGGTAGTACCGCGCGATCGGCGTCTCGTTCATGAAGCCCATCCCTCCGAAGAACTGCAGGCAGCTGTCGGCGACCTCGCGCGCGAGGCGCCCGGCGGTCAGCTTCGCCATCGAGGCGAGCTGGGTGACGTCGCCGCCGCCTATGTACTCTTCCACCGCACGATAGGTGATCGAACGGAGCAATTCGACCTTGGTCTGCAGCTCCGCGAGCTTGAATTGGATGACCTGATTGTCGAGCAGCGGACCGCCGAAGGCGACGCGCTGGCTCGTGTGTTCGATCGTCTGCGCGATCGCGCGTTCCATGGAGCGCAGCGACCCGGCCGCGCCGTGCAGCCGTTCTTCTTGGAACTGCTGCATCTGGTAGACGAAACCGAGGCCTTCTTCACCGATGCGGTACCGCTGCGGGACGCGCACGCCGTCGAAGTAGAGCGACGCGGTATCGGAGGAGTGCATGCCGAGCTTGTCGCGCAGCTTCGCGCGCGTGACGCCCGGCCGGTCGAGCGGCACCACGATCAGCGACTTCGACCGGTGGATCGGACCGTCGCTGGTGTTCACGAGCAGGCACGTCCAGTCGGCCTGCATGCCGTTCGTGATCCACGTCTTCCCGCCGTCGATCACGTAGTCGTCACCGTCCTTGCGCGCGCGCGTCGTGATCCCGGCGACGTCGGAGCCGGCGCCCGGTTCGGAGACGCCGATGCACGCGACGTGTTCGCCGGTGATGCTCGGCACGAGGAACTCGCGGCGCAGCTCGTCCGAGCCGTACCGTGCGAGCGCGGGCGTCGCCATGTCGACCTGCACGCCGATCGCCATCGGCACGCCGCCGCACGGAACCTCACCGAGCGCTTCCGCGAACGCGCAGGCATAGCTCCAGTCGAGACCTTGTCCGCCGAACTCCTCGGCGCGCGTGATGCCGAGCAGTCCGTGCCTGCCGAGCAGTTTGAACACCTCGTGTGCGGGAAACGCCTCGGCCGCTTCCCACTCCTCGACGTGCGGGGCGATCTCGGTCGCGATCAACCGCGAGACCGTGTGCATCAGTTCCCGGTGTTCCTGCGCGTAGATCACGGACGGACCTCCTAACTGCGGGAATGTGCGGTCAGCGCGCGCTCGACGATCGCGAACAGCGCGTCGCCGGCTTCGCTGGCCGACATCGGCCCCTCGTCGTGGAACCAGAACGGGACGGTATTGATCGCGCCGAACAGCGCGAACGCGGCCATCCGCACGTCGCACGGCGCGATCGAGCCGTCGGCGATGCCTTCTTCGATCAGCTCGCGCGCGAGAGCGTCCATTTGGCGGAAGCTCGCGTTGAGTTGAGCGCGCGTCTTCGGTGCGAGCGGCGTCGCGCGCATCGTCAAGAGACAACGCCCGGGCGGGAGCGTCATCGCCTCGACGTAGCGCCGAGCAAAGATGCGCAGCCGCGCCAGCCCGTCCCCTCCCTCGCGGTGCACCGCATCGAATGTCGCGCGCGCGAACGCGAGCGCATCCGAGAGGATCTGCACGAGAATGTCCTCTTTGCTACGCACGTAGTAGTACAGCGTCGGCTTCGTCACCGCGAGCGCCGCCGCGATGTCGTCGAGCGTCGTCTCGTGATACCCGCGCTGGTAGAACAGCCGCGCGGCTTGGTCGAGAATCGCCTGGCGTTTGAGCCGGCGGCGCTCGTCGCGGTCGGGGATCGCCTCGGTCCACGGGCGCCGGGTTCGGACCGTCGCTCTCATGCCGCGGGTTACCCATTGACGCAAGATGTTTCCTGCTGGTAACATTCGCCCACGATCGGGTCGGTTCGCGAAAGGGTCGACGATGGCCGAAAAGCCGGTACTGTATACGTTCTCGGACGGGGTGGCGCGCATTCGTCTCAACCGGCCGGAGGTCGGCAACGCGCTCGACGGTGCCGTCGCGCGAGCGATCGCGGACGCGGTCGACGCGACTGCCGGCGAAGCCGATGCGCGGGTCGTCGTGCTGTGCGCGAACGGGCGCCACTTCAGCGCCGGCGGCGACATCGGCGAGTTCTTGCGCGATCGCGATCGCCTCGCCGAGTCGATCGGCGACGGCCTGCTGAAGTTTAACCGCGCGCTCGCGAAACTCGCCCGGCTTCCGATTCCGGTCGTCACCGCCTTGAACGGGCCGGTCGCGGGCGGCGGGATCGGCCTCGCGTTGACCGCCGACCTGATCGTCGCCGCCGAATCGGCGCGTTTTCGCTCGGGCTACAGCGGGATCGGGCTCTCGCCGGACTGCGGCGCGTCGTTCTTCCTCGTGCGCGCGCTCGGCGCGACGCGCGCGAAGGAGCTGATGTTCACCAACCGCTCGCTCTCCGCGGCGGAAGCGTTGGCGTGCGGGCTCGTGAATCGGGTCGTCCCCGACGCCGAGCTCGAGGGCGCGACCGAAGCGCTCGTCGCCGAACTCGCGGCTTTGCCGCGGGGCTCGCTCGCCGCGATCAAGACGCTCGTCGGCGAGATCTCGGACGGCCTCTACGAGCGCACCCTCGCGCGCGAACGGGAATTGATGATGGAGAACGCCGCCGGGGCCGACGTGCGCGAAGGCATCGCGGCGTTCGCGGCGCGCCGCGCGCCCGTTTTCGCGTGAGCGGACGCACCGTCCGCGTCGGCGGATTCTCCGCCTTTTGGGGCGACAGCGACGGTTACGCCGAGCAGCTCGTCGCGAGCGGCGGCGTCGACTACCTGATCGGCGACTACCTGGCTGAAATCACGATGTCGCTGCTCGCGCACGCGAAGGCGAAAGATCCGCACGCCGGTTACGCGACCGATGTCGTCGGTGCGCTCGCGCCGCTGCTCGGGGAATTGCAGGCGCGCAACATCGGCGTCGTGACGAACGCCGGCGGCCTCAACCCACGCGCCGCGCGCGAGGCATTGCTGGCGGCGGCACGGGAGCGCGGCGTCACGCCGCGCATCG
>JAQBPL010000079.1 GCA_028287545.1 Vulcanimicrobiota bacterium
CGCGTTCAAGCCGGGCAGCAAGTGGCAGTACAGCAACACCAACTACCTCCTGCTCGGGATGCTCGTCACCGCGGTCTCCGGCGAGCCGTACGAACGCTTCGTGCGCGAGCGCATCCTCGCGCCGCAGCAGCTCGCCTCGACGCAATTCTTGAAGACGTTCGTCGCGCCGGGTTCCGACTCGGCGCACGGCTACGAGTTCGCGAAGGGCGGTTTCGTCGCGGTTCCGGACGTCCCGATGGCCTGGGGCAACGCGGCGGGAGCGCTCGGGTCGACGGTCGCCGACGTCATTCGCTGGGACGGGGCGTTCTTCGGCAACCGCGTCCTCGACGCGGCCGGCGTGCGCGAGATGACGACGCCGCCGAAGCTGGCGAAGCCGCCTTCGAAGCTCCCGCTGCTGCGCGGCTACGCCTTCGGCTGGGTGATCGGTATCGACCACGACCGGCGCGTCGTCTGGCACAACGGCGGCGTCATGGGCGCCCGCGCGATGAACGCGACGCTCCCGCACAACGGCCTGGAGGTCATCGTGCTGACGAACGCCGGCAAGGCGCAGCCCGAGAAGATCGCCCTCGACGTCGCAGGCGTCGTCGGGGAGTAACCGAAATTTCGGTCATCGTTCGATATGTCGTAGGAAGGAACGCGACCGATGCCGACTCGCAGCAAAGCCGTGCGCCACAACGAGGAAGGCGAACCCGCTTTCCGCGGCGCGCCCGACATCGGCCAGATCCTCAAGCGCATGCGCACGCAGCGCAAGCTCTCGATCCGCGACGTCGCCGACGGCAGCGGGCTCTCCGCTTCGTTCCTGAGCGCGGTCGAGCGCGGCGAGTCCGACGTCTCGATCGGGCGGCTTGCGCGGATCGCCGAATTCTTCGACCAGGACCTGGGCTCGATGCTGGGCTACAGCACGCGCCTCGCGCGCCCGGCGTTCGTCACCAAGTCCGACCGCGTCACGTTCAACCGCGGCCGAGGCATCCGCTACGAGCTGCTGCGCCTCCCGGGGCTCAGCCTCGAGCTCGCGTCGATCAGCTTCGACCCGCGCTCGGCGTTCCGGGACGAGCTCGCCCACGAGGGCGTCGACACGATCTTCGTGACGTCCGGTGAGATCGTGCTCCGCGTCAACGACGTCGACTACCCCATGCGCGCCGGCGACTGCGCAGTCTATTCCGCCGGATTCACGCACACGATGCGCAACGACACGGCCCGCCCCGCCACCGCCGTCGGTCTCACGACGGCCCGCATGTAACCGACTCGGAGGATTCTCGATGCTTCGTCGCCTCGCCGCGGTGCTGATCGCACTCGCGTTCGCCGCCGGCATGTCCGGCCCGGCACTCGCCGCCGACACGCCGCCCGTCTTCTTCTCGGCGGCGTTCGACGCGTACGTCGCGCAGGCGATGAAGGACTGGCAAGTCCCGGGCGTTTCGATCTCGATCGTCAAGGACGGCCGCACCTACACCAAAGGGTACGGCGTGCGCGCGGTGGGGAATCCCGCACCGGTCGACGGGAAGACGCTCTTCGCGATCGGCTCGAGCTCGAAAGCGTTCACGGCCGCGGCGCTCGGGATGCTGGTCGACGAGAAGAAAATCGCGTGGGACGACAAGGTCACCGCGCGCCTGCCGGGGTTCGAGACGTTCGATCCATACGTCACGCGCGAGATCACGATCCGCGACATGCTCTCGCACCGCACCGGCCTCTCGCGCGGCGACGCGCTGTGGTACGGCTCGGACCTCAGCCGCGACGAGATCGTGCGGCGCATCCGGTACATGAAGCCGACCTGGAGCTTCCGCAGCACCTTCGAGTACAACAACCTGATGATCCTCGCCGCGGGTCAGATCATCCCCGCGGTGACCGGCCAGACATGGGACGCGTTCTTGCAGCAGCGGCTGTTCACGCCGCTCGAGATGACCTCGAGCAGCACCTCGATCAGCGCGCTGCGCGGTCAGGCCGACGTCGCGCAGCCGCACGAGTCGATCGACGGCACCGTGCGAACCGTTCCCTACCGCCGCATCGACAACATCGCGCCGGCCGGGTCGATCAACTCGAACGCCGCCGACATGGCCCACTGGATGGAGCTGATGCTGAGCGGCGGCACGTACGGCGGAAAGCGGCTGCTGCAGGAGAGCACCGTCGCGCAGATGCTCACGCCGCAGACCATCATGCCGCTCGGGTTTCCGTGGACGCTCTACGCGCCGGCCTCGCACTTCCTGGACTACGGGCTCACCTGGATCCTCTTCGACTACCGCGGGTACAAGGCCGTGCAGCACGCCGGCAACATCGACGGGATGAGCGCGCTCGTCTCGCTGCTCCCCGAGCAGCACCTCGGCGTCACGATCCTGACCAACAAGGGCGGCGACTTCCTCGGCAACGCGGTGATGTACCGCGTCTTCGACGACGTCCTGGGCGGCGCGCACACCGATGAGGGCGCCGTCATCCTCAAGGCGTACCACGCCGCCATCGACCCGGCGCTCGCGGCGCAGAAGGCACTCGACGCGAAGCGCGTCACCGGGACGCACCCCTCGCTCGCGCTCGACCGCTACGCCGGCACCTATCACAACGACCTGTACGGCGATGCGGCCGTGACGCGCGACGGCGAGGGCCTGCGGTACCACTTGCTCGGCACGAGCGGAAAGCTCGAGCACTGGAACTACGACACGTTCCGCGTGATCGGGGACGAGCCGGCCGGCGCGAAACCGCTGATCACGTTCGCGCTCGCGCCGACCGGCGCCGTCGCGAGCTTGAGCGTCGGCGGCGAACCGACGATGCTCTTCACCCGCGTCGCAGAGAAGCACTGAGGCGCGGGCGGTGAGCCGGCGACTCGTCCGTGCGCTCGCGCCGGCGCTGATGGCGGCCGGCGTCCTGGCGGGCTGCGGCGCCGGCGAGGCGACGCAGCCCGCGCGCCTGGTCATTGCGCAGCCCCAAGAGCCGCAGTCGCTCGACCCGCTGTTCCTGACCGGCTCGAACACCGCGACGATCGGGCCGCTGATCTACTCGTACCTGCTCACCCTCGACGAGCGGGGCCGGCTGCAGCCCGACGTCGCGGCCGCCGTGCCGTCGGTCGCGAACGGCGGCATCTCGCGCGACGGGTTGACGGTCACGTATCATCTGCGGCCCGGCGTGCGGTGGCAGGACGGCACGCCGCTCACCGCACGCGACGTCGCATTCACCTACGCGGCGATCGTGAATCCCGCGAACAACGTTCCGACCCGCACCGGCTACGACCGAATCGCGCGCGTCGATGCGCTCGACGATGCGACGGTCCGCGTGCGCCTGCGCCGCCGGTACGCGCCGATCCTGAGCTTGTTTCTCGCGCCGGATCAGAACTACCCGATCCTGCCGAGCCATCTGCTCGCCAAGTATCCCGACCTCAACCAGGTTGCGTTCAACCGCGAGCCGATCGGCTCGGGACCGTATCGCGCGGCCGAATGGGTTCGCGGCGACCATCTGCGGTTGGTGCGCAACGAGACGTACTACCGCGGCGCTCCGGCGATCCGCGAGATCGAGCTCACGTTCGTCTCCGACTCGAACACGATCCTCAACCAGCTGCGCACCGGCGAGATCACCGCCGACCTCGTCGCCGATCCCGCGCACCTCGCCGAATACGGCGCGATCGCGCGGGCGCGCGTCGTCCGCGCTCCGCTGGACGGGATCGGCGACCTGTTCTTCAACGTGCGCGATCCCGATCTCGCCGACGTGCGCGTCCGGCGCGCGCTGGTCGAAGGCGCCGATCTGCCGCGCGTCGTGCGCAACGCCACCAAGGGCGCGCAGACGACGGACGGCGCGCAGCGCGGCATCTTCGGCTGGGGTTACGATCCTTCCGTCGCACTGCCGCGAACCGACGCGGCGAACGCGGCGCGGCTGCTCGACGCCGCCGGCTGGCACCGCCGCGCCGACGGCACACGCGCGAAAGGCGGCCGCCCGCTCGCGCTGCAGTTCTCCTTCGTCACCGGCAACGCATCGGCGAGCGCGATCGGCATCCAGCTGCAGCAGCAGCTCGCCGCGCTCGGCGTACAGCTGCTGCTGCGCTCCTACGCGCCGGCGCAGTTCCGGGCGCCCGCGAGCAGCGGCGGCCCGCTCTTCGGCGGCACGTTCCAGATCGCGTTCCTTGAGATCTACACGCCCTCGGACGCGGATACGGGGTGGTACCTCGGCTGCGCGGAGATTCCGCCCGCCGGCTTCAACCTGAGCCGCTTCTGCGACGGCGCGACCGACCGCGCCGAAACGGCGGGCGTGGCGACGTACGACCTCGCGGCACGCCGGCGCTATTCGGCGATCGTGCAGCGCCGCGTCGCCGCGCAGCTTCCCTTCATCGCGCTGTGGCAGCAGAACGCCGTCTACGTCGTCCCCGCAACCTTGCGCGGCTTCCGCCCCGCGGCGCAGTCGCCGCTGTGGAACGTCGGCGCGTGGAGCCTCGAACGATGAAGCGAACGCCCGCGTCATTCCAGCGCGCCGCGTGCGCCGCGTTCGCGCTCGCGCTCGCAGCCGCCGGCTGCGGCCCCGCCGGCGGTAACCGTGCAGCGGAGGGCGCGCGGGCCCAGACGCTCGTGCTCGGCGAGATGACGGAGCCGGCGTCGCTCAACCCGATCCTGCTCGAGGGGACGCTCTCCGGGATGGTCGGCGGGCTGCTGTATTCGTTCCTCGTGACCGACGACGCGAACGGAAACCTCGCCCCGGACGCGGCAACGGAGGTTCCGACCGTCGCGAACGGCGGGATCTCGGCGGGCGGTCTGCGCGTAACGTACCACTTGCGGCGCGGAATCCGCTGGCACGACGGCGAGCCGCTCACGGCGCGCGACTGCGTCTTCACGTTCCGCGCGATCATGAACCCGCGCAACAACGTGCAAGACCGTCACGGCTACGACCAGATCGCCGACGTGACGGCGCCGGACGACACGACGGTCGTCGTGCGGCTGAAACGCCCGTACTCGCCGATCGTCGACACGTTTTTGGCGCTCAACGCGAACTACCCGATCGTGCCGGCGCACCTGCTCGCCAAACTTCCCGACCTCAACCAGCTCGACACGCAGCGCTACACCGTCGGCTCGGGACCGTTCCGGTTCGTCGAGTGGCAGCACGGCGACCACCTCACGCTGGCGGCGAACGACGCGTACTTCCGCGGCAAGCCCGGTTTGCGCAAGCTGATCGTTGCGTTCGTTCCGTCGGCGCCGACGGTGCTCAACCAACTGCGCACCCACGAACTCGACGGTGCCTTGACGCTGACGGATCCGGCGCTGCTCGGTCCGTTGCGCGCGATCGTCGGGACGCGCGTGCTGACGACGCCGGCGTGGGGCGTGGTGATGACGTACTTCAACGCGCAGACCGGGCCGGCCGCGGACGTGCGCGTGCGGCGCGCGCTGACGCGCGCGATCGACGCGAACCTGGTGATGCGGCGCGCCTCGCAAGGCCTCTACGGCTCGGCCGGCGCGCTGCGCGGCTTGTTCGGCACGTATGACAGCGGGCCGCAGCTGCCGTCGTTCGACCCGGCGGCCGCGAAGACGGCGTTGGACGCCGCGGGCTGGACCAGCGGCGGCGACGGCGTGCGCACCAAGAACGGGCAGCGGCTCTCGCTCTCGCTGGTCTTCTCGACCGCGCAGCCGATCTTCCGCGTGATCGCGACACAGATGCAGGAAGAGCTGCGCGCGGTGGGCGCCGACGCGGCGATCCGCGGCTACGCGCCCGCGCAGTTCGCCGCGCCGGCGGGTTCGGGCGGCCCGATGTTCGGCGGCCGCTTCGACATCGCGATCGCGAACATCTACGCCGCCGCAGGCCCGGACGCGGCGTCCTTCTTCATCTGCAGCGAGCGCTCTCCGGCCGGCTTCAACATCGCGCGGCTGTGCGATCCGCGCATCGACGCGCTCTTCGAGCACGCGATCCGTGACTACGAGCGGCCTGCGCAACTGCGCGACGTGGCCGCGATCGAGAATGCGATCGTCGCCGATGCGCCCGCGATCGCGCTCGGCCAAGTACGGTTCATCAGCGCGTTCACGGGCCGGCTGAGCGGCGTCGAGCCCTCACCGGTCACCCCGTTCGTCGGCGTCTGGAAATGGACGCTCGCTTCCAAATGACGAGAAAGGATCCCACGACATGCTGAGCGCGGACGCGTTCGCCGACCTGGTCGCCGGCGCGGCGAAAGAGCACGGGGTGCCGGGACTGAGCGCCGCGTTCGTGCGCGGCGCAGAGGTTCGCAGCGCGTCGACCGGCGTGCTCAACCTGCGCACGCAGGTCGACGTGACCGATGAGAGCGTGTTCCAGATCGGTTCGATCACCAAGGTGTTCACCGGGACGCTGGTGATGCAGCTCGTCGACGAAGGGCGCGTCGAGCTGGACGCGCCGATCCGCCGCTATCTCCCGGACCTGCAGATCGCGCACGAGCCGGTCTCGGATGCCGTCACGGTGCGCCGGCTGCTCGCGCATTCCAGCGGGATCGTCGGCGACTTCTTCGAGGATACCGGGCGCGACGACGACGCGACCGCACTCTACGTCGAGCGCTGCCGCGAGCTGCGGTACCTCACCGAACCGGGACGCTTCTTCTCGTACTGCAACAGCGGTTACAACATCCTGGGCCGCCTGATCGAGGTGATCTCCGGGACGACGTGGGCGAAGCGCCTGCGCGAAGCGCTCCTCGATCCGCTGGAGATCGACGCGCTGAACGACGCCGAGGAAGCGCTGCGCTTTCGCGCGGCGGTCGGACACGTGCTCCACGACGACGGCACGCTGCGCTTGACGCCGACCTGCTGGCTGCCGCGCGGAACCGAAGCGGCGGGCGCCCGCCTCGCGATGTCGCCGCGCTCACTCCTCGCGTTCGCGCGGCTGCACCTGCGTGACGGCGTCGCGCCGAGCGGACAACGTCTGCTGGCGGCAGAGACAGCGCGCGCGATGCGCGTTCTCGAGGTTCCGCTGCCCGCGGACATCGCCGGACCCGACGGATACGGTCTCTCGTGGCAAGTCTACGACTCCTGGCGTCCGAAGACCGTCGGCCACGACGGCGCAACGATCGGTCAGGCGGCGTACTTGCGCATCATCCCGGAATGGGACGCGGCCGTCGCCGTGCTGACGAACGTCGGCAGCGGCGGCACGGCGAAGGCGTTCGATGCGATCCTGCGCGCGTCGGTCGGCTCGCTCGGCGACGCGCACATTCCGGTGAAGCCCGACGCGAATCCGGCGCTGCCGGTGGACGCCGCGCG
Source organism: Vulcanimicrobiota bacterium (assembly GCA_028287545.1). The sequence continues at coordinate 7,176 of JAQBPL010000079.1, forward strand.
CTTCGCCGGAACCTACGAGACGTACATGAGCCGCATCGTCGTGACGCCGTCCGACGGAGCCCTGCGCGCGACGGTGACGCAACGCAACAACGACAGCCTCGGCGAACTCCCCGACCACCATCTCGTCCTGCGCCCGATCGACGATCACCGCTTCCTCGCAGAAGATCAGCCCTACGGCTCGACCAGCGTCGTCGGCTTCACCGAATTCGCCCCCAACGGAAAAGCCCGCTTCCTCTTCACCGGCTTCCGCCTAGCCGAACGCACCGACTAGTTTTGTGGTTTGCTCAGGGTGGGTTTATGGTTCGCTCGCGATGACGGGTTCGTTCGCGACGATTTCTTCGATCAGGGTGGTGTCGCCGGCGACGGTGTAGCCTTCGCCGACGATCGCGTCGCGGAGCGTTGCGCGCTCGCCGATGCGCGCGCGGTTCCACACGATCGACCGTTCCAGCACCGCGCCGTCCTCGAGCACGGCGTCGTCGCCGATCACCGTCGGGCCGCCGATTCGCACGCCGCTGCCGAACACGACCCGCTCGCCGATGCGGACGTTCGCGTCGATGCGCGCGTCGGCCGGAACCCGCACGCCCATCGGCACGCCGGTTGCGCGCGCGCCGGGGATGGCGACACGGCCGTTCACGACGTCCGCGGTCGCGCGGCGATACTCGTCCGGCGTGCCGATATCGCGCCAATACGCGCCCTCGAGTTTCATCCCGTAAAACGGCAGCCCGTCGGCGAGCAACTCCGGAAACACTTGCTTGCCGAAATCGTAGAACGTCTCCGCCGGGATGCGGTCGAAGATCGCGGGCTCGAAGACGTAGATCCCCGTGTTGACGAGCTTCGAACGCTCCGTGCCCTGCGGCGGCTTCTCTTGAAATTCGCGGATGCGGCCGTCATCTTCGAGGATCACGACGCCGTATTGGTCGACCTCGTCGGCTTCCACGAGGCCGATCGTGGCGAGCGCCCCGCGTTCGCGGTGGAACGCAATCAACGCGGTCAGGTCCGCGGTCGTCAGATCGTCGCAGCCGACGACGACGAACGTCCCGTCGAACCAGCCTTCCATCTGCTTGAGACCGCCGGCGCTGCCGGTCAAGCGCGGTTCGCGCAGGTAGTGCAGCTTCACGCCGTAGCGGCTGCCGTCGCCGAACGCCTCCTCGACTTGTTCCGCGAGGTAGAAGATGTTGATCGCGACCTCATCGAACCCGTGCGACGCCAGCCAGCGCATCACGTGACCGCTGATCGGTTCGCCTGCGACGGGGACCAGGGGCTTGGGGACTTCTCTGGTGAGCGGGTAGAGGCGGGTCGACATCCCGCCCGCGAGGATCATCGCGCGCATGCGAACGCTTTCCTGAACATTACCCTCGGGTGTTCCCTTCTTTGCGGCCGCCAAGCGTCTCGGCGAGCGCCGCGACCGCGAAGCGCGGCAGTGCCAGTTGACGCCGCCAGCGGCGCGGCTCCTTTGCCAGGCGATACGCCCATTCCAAGCCCGTGCGCTGGAACGCGGCCGGCGCCCGCGCCACGTTCCCCGCGAACACGTCGAGCGAACCGCCGATCCCGATCCCCGCGCCGCACCCGGTCGCGCCGAGCCACTGCGCAAGCCACAGCTCTTGCTTGGGCGAACCCAGACCCGCCAGCAGCACGTTTGCTCCGCTCGCCGCGATCGCCGCAGCGACCGCCGGGCTCTCGTCGTCACGAAAATATCCGTCGCGCACGCCGGCGATCGCGACGCCGGGATGCGCCGCGCGCAACGCCTCGGCGGCCCGCTGCGCCGTGTCGCCGCCGCCGCCGAGCAGGTACAGCCGCACGTCGCCGACCGACGCCGACCGCGCGGCAAGCGCATCGACCAGCTCGACGCCGGTCACGCGCTCGCGCAGCGGCCCGCCCCGCAATCGCGAGGCGAGCAGCAGGCCGATCGTATCGCAGGTGACCAGCGCCGCACCGTTCACTACACGGCGAAACTCGTCGTTGCGCTGCGCGGCCATCACCATCTCCACGCCGAGCGTCACGACGAGCGATGCGCCGCCCGCGTTCGCGAACTGCGCGATGCGCGAGACCGCTTCGTCGCGGCCGACGGCGTCGACGCGGCAGCCGAGGATCGTCACGTTACGGGCGGAACGGGGCGACGAGCGGCTCGAGCGCGGCCTTGAGCGAGGCGGGCATCGGGCCCATCGGCGAACGGCACGGGCCCACCTTGAAGCCGCACGTCTCCATCGCCCACTTCACCGGAATCGGGTTGCTGATCGTGAACAGCCCGGCGATCAGCGGCGCGAGATCGCGATGGATCTTCGCGGCCGCCGCGACGTTGCCGGCGTCGAAGGCCTCGGCCATCGCGCGCAGCTCGCGTCCGCACAGGTGGCCGGCTACGCTGATCACCCCGTAGCCGCCGACCGCGAGCGACGGTAGGAAGATGTAGTCGTCGCCGCACCAGAACCTGACGTCGTCGCGCGTCCGCTCGCTCAGGATCGCGGTGAACTGGTTCACGTCGCCGGTCGACTCTTTGATGCCGACGACGTTCGCGTGGCGTCGGCAGAGTTCGGTGAAGGTCGCCGGCAGCATGTTCGCCGCGGTGCGGCCGGGGATGTTGTAGATTACGATCGGCAGCGTCGTCGACTCGGCGATCGCGCCGAAGTGCTGCAGCATCCCTTCTTGCGTCGGCTTCACGTACGCCGGAACGGTGGCGAGAATCGCGTCGACCCCGGTCTCCACCGCCTGCTTCGTCAGCGCGATCGACTGCCGCGTGTTCGGGCCGGTCGTGCCGGCGATGACGACGCCGCTCGAACCCAGCCCCGCTTTCACGCCGGCGAACAGCGCGAGCTTCTCTTCGTTCTCGAGCGCGTTGCCTTCGCCGGTGGAGCCCGCGACCACGACGCCGTCGTTGCCGCGCGCGACGAGGAACTTCGCGATGCGCGCCGCTTCGACGACGTCGACCTCGCCGTCTTCGTCGTACGGCGTGATCATCGCGGTCAGAATGCGGCCCAGCGACTTCATCGCGCCACCGCGCCGCGCCCCAAGCCAAACGTGTCGTGCAATGCCTGCTCCGCCTTCACCGCCTGATCGGCGGGGACGAGGATCGAGATGGTGATGTTCGAGTCGGTCGAATGGATGATTTCGACGCCGGCATCGGTGATCGTCTTCACCACGCGATACATGACGCCCGACGTCCCGCGCATCCCGGCGCCGACGATCGAGATTTTGGCGCAGTGCGGACGCATCCGCAGAGCCAGGTTCAAGTCGCTGAGCGCGGGGCGGACCCGTTCCGCCGCCTCGTCGTCGCAGATGAAGAACACGCCGGCGTCGTTGACGTTGATCATGTCGATCGAGATCCCGTGTTCGGCGATGCGGCCGAGCACGTCGCGGTCGACGTCCGAGCGCTCGAGGTCGTCGGTGAGCCCTTGGATGATGCGGCAGAACGTGACGTCGGCGATGATCGCGAGGCCGGTGACGGGACGGCCGGGATCGACCGGCGCCGTATCGTCGATCGTCGTCCCGACGTTGCTGCGCAGGCCCTTCACAACGTACGGCGTCGCGGTCGCGTGCGCGAGCGAGGCGGCTTTGTGGTGCATGATCTTCGCGCCGTTGCCGGCGAGCTCGACCATCTCGGCTTGCGTGACGCGATCGAGCGCGTGCGCCCCGGCGACGCGGCGCGGGTCGGACGTCATCACGCCGGAGACGTCGGTGTAGATCTCGACCGCCGACGCGCCGAGCGCGTCGCCGAGCGCAACTGCGGTCAGATCGCTGCCGCCGCGTCCGAGCGTCGTCGTCGCACCGGCGCGCGTGCCGCCTTGAAAGCCGGTGACGACCGGAATGATCCCCGCCGCGATCAGCGCGCGAACCGGTTCCGGATCGACGCTTTGAATCTCCGCGTCGCCGAAGTTGTCGTTGGTGACGATCCCGGCCTGGTATCCGGTCATCGCTTGCGCAGGAAAACCGAGCGAGGTCAGCAGTTCGGCGAACACCGCGCACGAGATCGTCTCGCCGCAGGCGAGCAGCAGATCCCGGTTCGGCCCATTCCGCACCGGCCCGAGCAGCGCCGAGAGCGAGTCGGTCGCATACGGCTCCGGCGTCCGGCCGATCGCCGAACACACCACGACGGGTCTGTCCCCGCGCCGCACCGCATCGAGCACCCGCGAAGCCGCAACCTCCCGCAACTCCGCCGTCGCCAGCGACGATCCCCCAAACTTGATAACGGTGACGTTCACGCTT
>JAQBPL010000097.1 GCA_028287545.1 Vulcanimicrobiota bacterium
ACGTGCACATGATGATCCGCGCGTTCGGATCGCCGGCCACGATTTGCTTGACCGCGGTGATGCCGTCCATCTCGGGCATCACCATGTCCATCGTGACCAGATCCGGGCTGAGGGCGCGGTATTTTTCAACCGCCTCCACGCCGTTCTGCGCCTCACCGACGACCTCGTAGCCGTTTTTGCTTAGGATCCCTTTGATCATCATGCGCATGACGACTGCGTCATCGACGATGAGGACTCGCTTCCCCGACACTGCTGCGTGCACTCCCTCAGGCCAGCCCGCGGCTTCGCCGTTCGGCTTGCCGCTTGTTGATGAACTCCATAATCGCTCTGTCCTCCTCGGGTTTGAGCCCGTTGAACCGCAGACCGAGCGAGATCTTTTTGGTTGCTTCGATGTTGGCGGTCCGCATGACTTCACCGAGCAGCACGAGCGGCGAGGCCGACGTGCTGACCGAGAAGCGGGTCTCGACGTAGGTTCCCTTCTTCACCTCACGATCGACGATCAGCGACGCTCCCGAGCGGCTGATGTCCGTGAGTGAGGCGCGCACGTACTCGCCGGCTCCCTTGCCCCCGGGCGCATAGCGCCATTGGGCGGGGACGGTCGCGTCGAGGCGCACCGCGGCGCGCTTTTGCGCGCCGCCGAAGACTTGCAGCGTTTCGATTCGCTCGGGGACGGCGAAGACCGCATGCGTTCCGCGGAAGGCGAGGCACTTCGACGAGAAGCGGAACTTGCCGTGCGCGTTCTGATAGGAAAAAACCCCGGTGCTGCCGACCTTCGTCCCCGGCAGGAGCGTCACGCTCATCCCGCGCTCGGTGATCGACTCGACGCATACCGAGCCGCGCGGACCGTTCCCGGTCAGCGCCAGGTCGATGAAGGCATTGGCCGCCGGCAGCTTCAGCTTCTGCTGGGCTGAGAACGAGCGCGGACCGATCCCCAATAGGCGGAGCATCGCGCTCATGCTGGTGCCCCGGCGTGTTCCAGGGACTCTTCGGTCGTGGAGACTTGGCCGATCGACTCGACCTTGAGGCCCGGCGCGATCTCGCTATAGGAGAGGACGACCAGCGACGGGGCGGCCCGTTCCGTGAGCCGCTTGAGGGCCAAGCGCGTCGAGGGGGCGGTCAGGACGATCGGCTGCATCCCGCTGGATTGCGCGAGCTGGATCATGCGAGTGAGCGAGGCGTAGATCTTGCCGACCGTCGCGGGATCGAGCAGCGCGTAAGCGTCCTCGCCGCGCCGCACGGCTTCGCCGAGCAGCGTCTCGAGCCGCGGATCGACCGTGATGACCGAGAGGACGCCGTTCTCCGCGTACTCGGCGCAGATGTGGCGCGCCATCGCGGCGCGGACCTTTTCGGTGAGGTAGTCGATGTCTTTCGAGGCGCGCGCGCCGTCGGCGAGGTTCTCGAGGATCAGCAGCAGGTTGCGGATCGGAATGCGCTCGCGCAGCAGGTTCTGCAGGACGCGCTGGATCTCGCCGACCGTCAGCAAGTTCGGGACGAGCTCGTCGACCACGACCGGATAATGCTGCTTCACGTTGTCGAGCAGCGCCGAGGTCTCTTGGCGCCCGAGCAGGTCGGGCGCGTGGGTCTTGATGATCTCGGTGAGGTGCGTCGCGATGACCGAGGTCGGGTCGATGACGGTGTAGCCCGCCATCTCCGCGTCGCCCCGCGCGCTCTCGGCGATCCACAACGCGGGCAGCCCGAAGGCGGGCTCTGTGGTGGCGATCCCGTCGATCCCGTTGGTCGCGGTCCCGGGGTTCATCGCCAGCAAGCGGGAGACCATCACCTCGGCGCGGTTCACTTCGAGACCGTAGATCTTCACGACGTAGGTCGACGGCTTGAGCTGCAGGTTGTCGCGCACCCGGATCGGCGGGACCACGATGCCGAGCTCGCGCGCCGCATGGCGGCGGATCATCGTGATCCGCTCGAGCAAGTCGCCGCCTTGCGAGACGTCGACGAGCGGTATCAAGCCGAAGCCGATTTCGAGCTCCATCGGATCGTACGAGAGCAGCGGCACGACGGATTCGGCCGGCTTGACCTGCGGCTGGGCGGTCGAACCGGTGACGCCAGGAGCACCGGGCCGGCCGGCGATCGCGGCGGCGCCGGTCGCGCTCTTGGCGATCTCGCGGCGTCGCCGCATGTAGAGGAAGAACGCGGCGGCGGACATCATCCACATCGGCCACGTCGGCAGCCCGAACATGCCGAACACGAAGAGCAGGACGCTGGTGATCAGCAGGGCCGTCGGGACTTGGACGATCTGGCGGGAGAGGTCCTTGCCGAACGAGCCTTCGGAGGCCGCGCGGGTCACGATGATGCCGGTCGCGGTCGAGATCAAGAGGGCCGGGATCTGGGTGACGATCCCTTCGCCGATGGTCAGCAGCGTGAAGCGCTGGAGCGCCTGCAGGAACGGGATGTGCTGCTGGAAGACGCCGATGAAGAAGCCGGCCAAAATGTTGACGAAGACGATGATGATCGCCGCGACCGCGTCGCCGCGGACGAACTTCGAAGCACCGTCCATCGCGCCGTAGAAATCGGCCGCGCGCTGGATGTCCTTGCGGCGCTGGCGCGCCTCCGCCTCGGTGATCAGCCCGGCGTTGAGGTCGGCGTCGACCGCCAGCTGCTTGCCGGGCATCGCGTCGAGGGTGAACCGGGCGGCGACTTCCGCCACGCGGCCCGCACCGTTGGTGATGACGACGAACTGGATGACGATCAGGATCGCGAAGATGACGATGCCGACCGCATAGTTGCCGCCGACGACCACGTTTCCGAACGACTCGATGATCTGGCCGGCGTAGCCGTGGAGCAGAATCGAACGGGTGCCCGTGATGTTCAGCGAGAGGCGGAACAGGGTCACGATCAGCAGGAGCGTCGGGAATACGCTGAACTCGAGCGCGTTCTCGGTGTAGAGCGTGACCAGCAGGATCACCAGCGCCAGGCTGATGTTCACCGACAGGAGCACGTCCAGCACCCAAGGCGGGATCGGGACGATCATCAGGACGACCAGCAAAACCGAAGACGCCGCGACCCAGACGTGCGATGTTGACGCAATCCGGTCGATGACGCTTGGGCGCGCTGGGGCGGCCGTTGCCACTAGGTGACGGTCTCCACTGCTTGGATCATCGGCGAAAGGGGGTCAAGAACTGACCTTGAGGCCCTTGAGTTTGTAGACGAAGGCGATCACCTGGGCCACCGCGGCGTAGAGGTCGGGCGGGACGGGCGAGTCGAGTTCGACCTTGGCGTAGAGCGTGCGGGCGAGCGGCGGGTTCTCGAGGATCGGGACACCGTGCTCCTTCGCGAGATCGCGGATGCGCTTGGCGATCAAGTCCGCCCCCTTGGCGGTAAGGACGGGGGCGTCCATCTTGATCTCGTCCCACTGCAGGGCGACGGCATAGTGGGTCGGGTTCGTCACGACGACGGTCGCCTTGGGGACGGCGGCCATCATTCGCTTCCGAGCCATGGATCGCTGGCGGTTGCGGACGGCCTGGCGCGACTCGGGATTTCCCTCCGACTGGCGGTGCTCGTCCTTCACCTCGGTCTTGGTCATCTTCAGAGACTGCTCGAGACGCCGGCGCTCCCAGGTGTAATCGACCAGGCCCAGCACGAGCAGCAGCAGCCCGACCCGCACGCCGATCCCGTAGACGATCCCCTCGACGAACGCCACGATGTCGTGCGGCGAGGCGTGCGCCAGCGCGTAGAACGACGTGAGGTTGCCGCGCACGCTCATCCAGCAGATTAGGATGACGATGGCGAGCTTCAGCGACTGCTTCGCCAACTGCACCAGCGTCTGCGGCGAGAAGAACAGCCGCTTGAGCCCGCTCATCGGGTTGAGCTTCGAAAACTTCGGGACCACGAGCGACGGAGCGAACAGGAAGCCGAACTGCAGCACGTTGGCGACGATCGCCAGGCCCAGCGCCGCGGTGAACGCCAGCAGCATGAAGCTGGAATACGGCAGCGCAGCACGCACGAAGAGCCCCATCGCCGAGGTGATCGTGACGGGCTCGTGCGTGCCGGCCTGGGCCAGCGCGATCCGAAAGGCCTGCGCCGCCGCGCCGAGCGTCGACATGAATCCGGCGTGGAGCGCGAACACGATCGCGAGGAAGATGACCGAGCCGCCGATATCTTGCGAGCGCGGAACCTGGCCGCGCTGGCGCGCCTCGCGTTTGCGTTTGGGTGTGGCCTTTTCGGTTTGTTCCGGCTTCGCCATGCGAGCGCCCTACGGACCCGCGCGCGGGAGCGGCGTCGCGCCCGCGGGTTGGGGTCCCATCGCGCGCAGCACCGTGTCCAGTTCGTGTGAAGACTGGTCGACGAGCGACGGAAACACCGCGCCGACCAACGGCATCGTGACGATCAGCATGATGAGCCCGATGCTGATCTGGATCGGGAACCCGACCACGAACACGTTCATCTGCGGCGCGACGCGCGCCATGAGCCCCAGCATCACGTTGACCAGGAACAGAGCGATCGCCACCGGCGCGGCGATCTCGAACACGATGAACAGGCACTGGGCAAAGAACCGCACGACGTCGCCCGCGACGATCTCCGGCGCGCCGGCATACGGCAGCGGCACGAGGCTGAACGATCCGGCGACCCCCGCCAGCAGCGCGTGGTGCGCGTCGAGGGCGAGGTACAGCATCGTCGCCAGCGCCAGTTGGAACTCGCCGATGACCGTGACACTCTGCGAGGTCAATGGGTTGACGATGTTGACGACCGCGAAGCCGATCTGAATGTCGATGATCTCACCGGCGAACTGAATCCCGGTGAAGAGCAGAAACGCGACGAACCCGAACACCAAGCCGACGAAGACCTGCGCCATGATCGCGACGACCATCTCGCCCGTTCCGAGCGGCGCGATGATCGGCACCGTCCGAACCAGGACGAACGAGATCAAGAGGCCGATCCCGACCCGGGCCAGCTGCGGAATCTGCGTCTGCGAAAAGATCGGCATCAGCGCCAGCATCGACATGACCCGCGCCATCACCAGCAAGATCGTCTCGAACTGCGCGACGCCGAGCCCAAAGACGTTCCAGGCCGAGGTCATGACGGGGTGGTTACTTCGTCCATTGCGGGATGCTCATGAAGACGCGGCTCGTGAAATCGGTGAGCAGCGCCAGCATGAACGGCCCGAAGATCAGGATCGCGAGCGCGACGACGACGATCTTCGGGATGAAGGCGAGCGTCGGCTCCTGGATCTGCGTCACCGCCTGAAAGACCGAGACCACCAGCCCCGTCACGAGCCCAAGCAGCAACGCCGGCGCGCACACCAGCAGCGCGATAAAGATCGCCTCCCGGCCAAGTGAGAGCGCTGCGGCGTACGTCATCTCACTGGTAGCTCGCGAAGAGGGCGGAGACGACGAGATTCCAGCCGTCGACGAGCAAGAAAATTAGGATCTTGAAGGGGAGCGAGATGATGACCGGGGGGATCATCATCATGCCCATCGAGAGGAGGACCGAGGCGACGACCATGTCGATCACGATGAACGGGATGTAGATCGCGAAACCGATCTGGAACGCCGTCTTCAGCTCGCTGATCACGAACGCCGGGACGAGCAGATAGGTCGGGACGTCGCTTTGGGTCGCCGGGCGCTTCTCTTTCGAGAGCGTGTAGAACAGCGCGATGTCCTTCTCACGCGTCTGCTTGAACATGAAAGCGCGCAGCGGTTTCGCCGCACGGTCGATCGCCACGGGCTGCGAGATCTTCGTCGCCAGATACGGCTGCAGCGCGTTCTTGTTGATGTCCTGGATCACCGGGTTCATCACGAAGAACGTCAGCAGCAGCGAGAGGCCGACCAGCACCTGGGTCGGCGGAACCTGCTGCGTCCCGAGCGCCGTGCGCACGAACGAAAGCACGATGACGATGCGGGTAAACGACGTCATCAGCACCAGCATCGTCGGCGCGAGCGTGACGACCGTCAGCAAGAGCAGGATCTGCAGGCTGAGCGCGACGTCGGAAGGCTTGGTCGCCGGGCTGATGCCGATGTTGACGCGCGGGATCGGGATCGACGGCACGGCCGGACCCGGGACGCTCTGCGCGAGCGCGGGCATGGCGAGGCTGACGCAGGCGATCAATGCGCCGAACGCGGCCAGGATGATGAGGAGACGTCGGTTCACGATGGTTTGCGGAATCTCTCCAGC
>JAQBPL010000113.1 GCA_028287545.1 Vulcanimicrobiota bacterium
CGGTTCAGCAACGCCTGCAGCGCGCCGTCGATCAGGCCGGAACCTTCGATCCCCGCCCACATGCCGCGCACGGCGCGAAAGATAGTGGGACGCCGAGCATAGACGAGGTGGTTGAGCAGCGGCCCGCCCCAATGCTTCGCTTGCGCCTCCAAAACGCGCTGCGCGTACGGTTCGGCCGTGTCGGGATCGACTCCGGGAATGCGCGACATGTGTCCCTCCTCGCGCCGCCTTCTGGGGCCCCGAAGACTCTCCTTGAATTCGAGAACGGCACGCGCAGGGACCGGGAAGCCCGCGAACGGAAGCGGTGAGTTCCACAACACTCTGATGCTCCGGTGAGGACGCAGCGATGGAACTCGAACCGTATCTCTCGTTCAACGGGAATTGCGAAGAAGCGCTGGCATTCTACAGCGAGGTATTCGGCGGCGAAGTGACCGCCCTCAATCGTTACGCCGGATCGCCGATGGCCGAAACCCTGCCTCCTGAAGCGGGCAACAAGATCATGCACGCCAACTTCGAATCGCCGACGTTGAAGTTCATGGCCTCCGACAACGTGCACCAATATGAACCGGCAGGCAACGTCTCGCTCTCGCTCGGGACGAAAGATCAGGATGAAGCAAGGCGTGTGTTCGGCAAACTTTCCGAAGGCGGGAAGGTCGGGATGCCGCTGCAGGACACGTTCTGGGGCGCGCTCTTCGGGATGGTGACCGACAAGTACGGAATTTACTGGCTGATGAACTGCGAGAAATCGTAGCCGCGCTTTGCGCCGTCGGGGGTCGCGCTTCGACTTCGCTCAGCGCAACACGAGGATTGCTCGACAAGCTCGCAATGACGGTTCCGCGGGATGATACGGTGCGCGGCGCTTCGGGTACAGTAGGAGTACGATGTCGAATGCAATCGTCGCCTCCTTTACCCGCCGCGGCCAAGCCGATGCCGCCGTGCGCTCGCTGCACGAAGAGGGCTTCCGCCGCACGTGGCTCGCCGTCGTCGAGACGGTGGACGCGAACAGCTTCGGCGGTGCCGGCGGCACAGTCGGTGCCGGACGCGAAACCGTGCGCGAAGTCGAGGGTGGAAACGCGTTGATGCGTTTCTTCGGGCGCAACTCGAATCGCACGCTGTACGACGCGCTGCGCGACCGCGGCGTCGACGACGACGCGGCGCTGCGCATCGACGGAACGATCGTCGAGGGCAACTGCGTGCTCGTCGTCGAGGGCGCGAACGATCCGCGCTGCGCCGAAGAGCTCGTCGCGCGTGCCGGCGGCGACGTGGTCGCCGCGCCCGAGCCGCTGACCACCGAGCCAGGCCCGTTCGCGGACGATCCGATGGCGGTTCCGCGCATGATCGCGGCGGAGCGCGACGCGCTGCGCGAGCGCCGCATGTCGATCGTCCCCGTCGTGAGCGAGGACGTCTTCGTCGAACGGCGTTCGGCCGTCAAGACGCCGTAAGGCCGAGGCAGTTTCCCCTCTCGCAGAGGGCGAACGACTCGACATGCACGCGATCGTCGTCGAACGGTTTGGTGATCCTTCGGTTCTGGAGTGGCGTGAGGTGCCGGATCCCGTGCCGGGACCGGGCGAGCTCGCGATCCGCGTGACCGCGACCGGCGTGAACTTCGCCGATATCATGCGCCGCCAAGGCGGCTACCGCGGCGCACCGCCGCCGTTCACTCCGGGCCTCGACTGCGTCGGCACGGTCGTCGCCGTCGGCGAGGGCGCGCACGAGTTCCGCGTGGGCCAGCGGGTGGCCGCGTTCCCGGACACTGGCTCGTACGCTGAGATCGTGCTCGCGCGCCCGGTGCTGACCTACGCCGTTCCGGACGGCGTCCCCGACGAGGCCGCGGCGTCGCTGACCATTCTGGTCACCGCCTACAATGTGCTGGCCGCGGTGGCACGACTGCAGCGCGGCGAGAGCGTCGTCATCACGTCCGGGGCGGGCGGCGCCGGCTCCACCGCGATCCAGATGGCGCGGGCGCTGGGCGCAGGCCGCATCATCGCGACCGCCGGCGGCGCTCAGAAGGCGGCAGTCGCGCGCGAAGCCGGCGCCGATGTCGCGATCGACCACACGTCGGTCGCCGATCTCGCCGCCGCGGTGCGCGAAGCGAACGACGGCCGCGCGGCCGACGTCATCATCGACGCGGTCGCCGGCGATACGTTCGCCCAGCTCATCCCGGCGCTCGCGACGTTCGGCCGTTACGTCATCTACGGCATGGCGGCCGGGAAACCGGGGACGGTCACGACCGACGTCCTGCACACGGGCAATCGCGCCGTCCTCGGCTACACGACCGGCGGCTACCGCGCCGAGCGGCCCGAGGCACTCCGCCCCGGCGTCGAGGCCGCGTTCCGTATGGTCGCCGAAGGCAAGGTACACGTCGCGGCCGGGAAGAGCTTCGCCCTGCGCGACGCCGCCGAAGCGCAGCGGTTCGTCGAGTCGCGCGCCAGCACGGGCAAGGTCCTGCTCATTCCGTAGCGATCGTCATTCAGGCGAGCAGCCCCGCGTACACCTCGGCGACGTGCAGCGGGCGGCGCTGCGCGCCGTGCTCGATCTGGTGCTTGCAGCTCATTCCGTCGGCGACGATGAGGGTCGCGTCGTCGGCGGCTCGCACGGCAGGGAGCAGGTCGCGTTCGGCCATGCGCATCGAGACGTCGTAGTGCTCGCGCTCGTAGCCGAACATGCCGGCCATCCCGCAGCATGACGACTCGACCGCTTGCGCGTCCAGCCCCGGAATCGCGCGCAGCGCGCGCATGACCGCGGGCATCGCCCCGAACGCCTTCTGGTGGCAGTGGCCGTGGACGAGCGCGCGCTGCGCGATCGTCCGGAGCGGGGGCGCCCATCGGCCCGCGTCGAGCTCGCGCGCGACGAACTCCTCGAACAGCAGCGCCGCTGAGGCAACCGCGGTCGTCGCAGGTCCGGGGATCAGCGACGGAAACTCGTCGCGCAAGGTCAGCAGGCACGACGGCTCGAGCCCGACGATCGGCACGCCGCGCTCTGCGTACGGCCCAAGGGCCGCAAGCGTCCGCTGCGCCTCCGCGCGCGCAGCCTCGACGTCGCCTTTGGTCAAGTACGTCCGCCCGCAGCACAGCGGCCGCGCGCCGTCGCGCGCGTGCGCATACACCGGCGCGTACCCCGCCGCGATCAGCACGCGTTCGGCGGCGCGCGCGACGTCGGCTTCGAAATACCGGTTGAAGGTGTCGACGAACAGCACGACTTCACCGTGCGGTGCCGCCGCGCTCGACGCGGTCGCGGTCTCGCGGAACGGGCGCGCGTGCCAGTGCGGAAGCGCGCGTTTCGCGGTGAAGCCGCTGGCGCGTTCGGTCAGCCGCGCCAGCCCCGGGATCGCGTCGCGCAGGTTCGCGAGCCGCCGCAGGACGCCGGCGCGGTGGGCGATCCGCGGCAGCGCGGCGACGATGCGATCGCGCATCGACGTGCCGTGCTCGGCGCGGCGGGCGGCGAGCACTTCGATCTTCATCTTCGCCATGTCGACGCCGGTCGGACATTCGCGGCGGCACGCTTTGCACGAGACGCACAGGTCGAGCGCGTCGTAGAGTCCGTCGGAGGTCAGGCCGTCCGGGCCGAGTTGGCCGGTCAGCGCAAGGCGCAGCGCGTTGGCGCGCCCGCGCGTGACGTCGTGCTCGTCGGCGGTGACGCGGTACGACGGACACATGGCGCCGCCTTGATCTTTGCGGCACGCGCCGTTGTTGTTGCACATCTCGACCGCGGCGGTGAAGCCGCCCCACTCCGACCAATCGAGCTGGGTTGCGAGCGGGAGGGGCGCGTAGTCGGGCCCGTAGCGAAAATTGGAGCGATCGTCCATCCGCGGCGCGTCGACGATCTTGCCGGGGTTGAGCGTCCCCTCCGGATCGAACGCCGTCTTGATCTCGCGGAACGCGGCGACGAGCCGCGATCCCAGCATCTCCTCGTGAAACTCTGAGCGAACGATGCCGTCGCCGTGCTCGCCGGAGTGTGCGCCGCCGTACTCGCGCACGAGCGCGAACGCTTCCTCGGCGATCGCGCGCAGCTTCCCAACGTCTTCGTCGCGCTTGACGTTGAGCACGGGCCGCACGTGAAGGCACCCGACCGAAGCATGCGCGTAGAACGTTCCGGTCGTACCGTAGCGCGCGAAGATCGCGTTGAGGCGCTCGGTATAGTCTGCGAGATGCGGCAACGGGACCGCGCAGTCTTCGATGATCGAGACGGGCTTCGCGTCGCCGCGCATCGAGGTCATGATGTTGAGGCCCTGCGAACGCACGTGCCACATCTCGGCCTGCTGCGCCGCGTCGGTCAGCTTCACCACGGCGTTCGCAAAGCCGAGCGAGGCCATGGTGTCGTCGAGCTCCTCGAGCCGATCCGCCAGCGGCGCCGCTTCGTCGCCGGCGAATTCGACCAGCAGCAGCGAACCGGGCTCGCCGCGCACGTAGCGCTGGAGGATCGGCGCGAACTCCGCGATCTCGCGCGAAAGTTCGATCATCGTGCGGTCGACGAGCTCGACCGCTACCGGGCCGAGCGCGACGAGCGCTTCGGTCGAGCGCATCGCGTCGGAGAAGCTTGGAAAATGGCAAACGCCGAGCGCCTTCGCGCGCGGCAGGGGCTGCAGCGGGAGATCGAGCGCGGTGAAGAACCCGAGCGTCCCCTCGGAGCCCACCAGCAGCTTCGCCATGTTGAAGGCGTCCTGGCGTACCGTCTGCAGCGCGTAGCCGCCGACGTGCCGCTGCACCTTCGGTACGCGAGCCGCGATCTCGCCCGCTTCACGGCCGGCGATCGCGCGCACGCGTTCGACCAGCGCGCGATACCGTTCCGGCGCGAGACCGTCCGTGCCGCCGACCTCCCCGAAGTAGGCGCGCGTTCCGTCGGCCAGCACCGCGTCGATCCCGGCGACGTTGTCCGCCATAATCCCATAGCGGATCGAGCGCGCGCCCGAGCTGTTGTTCGCCGCCATCCCGCCGATCGTGCAGCGGCTCGCCGTCGACGGATCGACCGGGAAGAAGAGGCCGTGGCGCTTGAGCTCGCGGTTGAGCGCGTCGAGCACGATCCCGGGCTGCACGCGCACGCGCCGCGCCGCGACGTCCAGCGCGACGATGTCGTGCAGGTGCCGGCTGACGTCGACGATGAGGCCGTGATTCACCGTCTGACCGCACTGCGAGGTCCCGCCGCCGCGCGCGGTGACCGCGACGCCTTCCTCGCGCGCGATCGCGATCGTCGCCTCGACGTCGGCCGCGCTGCGCGGGAACACGACGCCGAGCGGCATCATCTGATAGATCGACGCGTCGGTCGCGTACATCCCGCGCGTGGTGCGGTCGAAGTACGTCTCGCCTTCGATCGCGCCGCGCAGCCGTGCGGCGACTCGAGCGGAGAGAACCGGCTCGCGAGTGGTTGAGGTCACGCCTTCGACCGCAGTGAGAGGGACGACATACGAGATTGTTCTCTAACGCCCGACGATGTTCTGCCTTCCGAGCCCGCTAAGGGCAGTCTACTGGACAAGCAGCGTGCGCCGCTTACGTCGCCACCTGAGTGCTGCGCGCCGGAAGCGCGTTGACGACGAGTGCCGAGAGGATCAGCACCATCCCGATCAGCTCGGTGGTGGAGGGGACCTCGTGTAATTGAATCGCGGAGAGCACGACGCCGACGACCGGCGTCGCCAGCGAGGCGATGCCGGCAACGCCCGCCGGCAGACGCGAGAGGATGAACATCCATAAGAACCAGGCGAGGCCAGCGCCGAGAATGCCGAGGAACGCCATCGATGCGACGAACGACGTCGTCCAGCGGACGTGCTCCGGAACGATCGCGGTGAGTACCAGCAACGGGATCGTCCCCCACAGCATCTGCCACGTGGTTAGCGAGAGCAAGTCGACGTCGTGGTGCGCGCGCAGCCGTTTCATCCAAACGGCGCTCGCCGCCCACACGAGTCCCGCGCCGACCGCTAGGGCGTCAGCTTCGACCGTGGCGCCGCCGAGCGGATAGACGACGAAAACGAGGCCGCATGCGGCGAGCGCGAATGCGGCCCAGCGCGCGCCCGTGATGCGTTCGCCGAGCACGGGCCAGGCCAGCAGCACCACCCAGAACGGCATCGTGTATCCGAGGACCGCGGCCTTTCCCGCGCTCGCGAATGAGACGGCATAGGTCTGCAGCAGCGTCCATCCCGTCGTCTGCAGCACGCCGAGGATCACGGTCGGAAGCAACGGCGTGGGCCGCAGCGAGCGGCGCAAGATCAGCAGCGCTGCGAACAGCACGATGACGCCGAGCGCGTTGCGTCCCGTCGCGACGATCAACGGCGACGCGTCGAACGTCGCGATTTTGATGACGACCCAGGTGTAGCCCCACACCAGCGCGAGGACGCCGAGCGCCGCATAGGCTTCGCCGCGCGGGGATAACGGATTTCTCACTTGCGTTTGCGACAGCGAACGGCGCCGATCCGGTTGCGCGCCTCAGTCGGTCGCGACGATTCGGCACGCCTCCACCGGAAGATCGAGCCGTACCTCGCTGCCGACCGCACGGTCGTCGGAGGGGGGAGCCGAGATCCGCACTTGGGTGCCGGCCAAGTCGATCAGGTAGTCGCGGGAGTCGCCGAGATAGGTCTGTCGAGCGACCCTTCCGACGAGCCGGTTGTGGCCGTTGGCGCGGTAGCCGACGCCATCGTCGCCGTCGGCCGCGGCGAAGCGCAGCTCGTGCGGGCGCACGCACAGCGTCACCGGACCGCGGGCGGCGGCTTGCGTGTCGACGTCGTCGCGCACGCGCAGCCGCGCGCCGCAGCAATCGATCACGCCCGGCTCGACGTAGGCCGCCGGCAACGTGTTGGTGCCGCCGATGAACGTCGCGACGAACGCCGTCGCGGGGCGCTCGTAGATGTCGCGCGCCGTCCCGACCTGCGCGATGCGGCCGGCGCGCATGATCGCGATGCGATCCGCCGCCACCATCGCTTCGGTCTGGTCGTGCGTCACGTACACCATCGTGATCCCGGTCGAGTCGTGGATGCGCCGTATCTCGAAGCGCATCTCCTCGCGCAGGTTCGCGTCGAGGTTCGAGAGCGGCTCATCGAGCAGCAGCGTCTCGGGCTCGACCACGACCGCGCGAGCCAGCGCGACGCGCTGCTGCTGGCCGCCGGAAAGCTCGGAGGGATAGCGCTGGGCGAGATCGGTCATGCGCACGCTGCGCAGCACCGCTTTCACCCGGTCCTCGATCTCCGAGCGTGAGAGCTTCTGCACGCGCAGCCCGTAGGCGACGTTCTCGAACACCGTCTTGTGCGGCCAGATCGCATAGCTCTGGAAGATCAGCGACATCCGCCGCTTCTCGGGCGGCACCACGCCCTTCCCCGACGAGACGACGCGCTCGCCGACGGTGATCGTCCCGGAGTCCGGCTTGAGGAAACCCGCCAGCAACTGCAGCGTCGTGGTCTTGCCGCACCCCGACGGCCCGACGAGCGCCATCACCTCGCCGTCGGCGATCGCCAGGTCGATGCCGTCGACCGCGCGAGCGGCGTTCTTCCCGGCGTAGCTCTTGGTCAGTGCCGCTATGTCGATACGTGCCATCAGGTACTCTTGGTCTCCATGAAATCGCGGCCGAGGAAACGATAGGCGACCGAGACGATCACGATCGTGATCCCGAGAATCAGGATCGCCAGCGTCGCGACGGCCTCGTAGTTGCCGGCGTCGGTGAAGTCGAAGATCTGGGTCGTCATCGTCGCCGTGCGCGGCGTGAACAGGAAGATCGCCGAGCTCAGCTCGCGGATGGCTGGGATGAATACCAGCAGCCAGCTCGCGAGCAGCCCGCGGCGGAGCAGCGGCGCCGTGATCGTCGCCAGCGCGCGCAGCCGGGTCGCGCCGAGCGTTCGGGCCGCATTCTCGAGATCGACGTTCACCGAGGCGATCATCGTGTTGAGGTTCGAGTACGCGATCGGTAGAAACCGCGTCGTGAACGCGACGATCAGAATCGCGGCGGTGCCGTAGAGCAGCAGCGGCGGGTGCGAATATGCGGCGTAAATGCCGATCGCGAGCACGATGCCCGGCACGACGAACGGCGCCATGCAGACGAAGCCGAGCAGTGAGGCGCCGGGGAAGAGTTTGCGGTTGGCGGTATACGCGATCAGAAAGGCGATGATCGTCGCGATCGTCGCTGCCGCCGCGCCGTAGGTAAGGCTGTGAAAGATCGCACGGCGCGTCTCCGGGTTCTCGAAGATCGCCCAGCTGTACCAGTGCAGGGTGAGGTTGCCCGGAACCGGACCCGCGCTCCAGATGCGCGAGAGCGAGGTCGCCAGCAGGGCGAGGTACGGCAGCACGACGGAGCACAGCGGGACGAGCGCCGCCAGGCCGAACACCGGCCACCGCCAGCGGCCGAGGTCGACAAGCCGATGGCGCCCGCCCTTGCCGCCGACCGTCGTGTACTTCTTGCGCCCGAGGATGCGGCGCTGCAGCATGAGCAGGCCGATCGTCGCGGCGAGCAGCGGCATCGCGTACGCCGCGGCGAGTTCGGTGCGCACCGGAAACTGGAAGAAGAGATAGAGCTGGGTCGTGACGACCTGCGTGCGCGCCGGAATCAGCAGGAACGCCGGCGCGCCGAACTCGGAGAGCGCTTCGAGGAACGACATGATGAAGCCGCCGATGATCGCCGGCGCGACCAGCGGCAGCGTGATCTGCGTGAGCGTGCGCCACGCCGACGCGCCGAGCGTCGCGGAGGCGTCTTCCAGCTCGACGCTGAGCAGCTCCAGGCCGCCGGCGACGAACGTGAACGTGTACGGCACGTTGTAGAGCGCCATCACGAACACCGCGCCGGCGAGCGAGAAGATGTTGAGCGGGCCATGGTCGGCGTGCGTGAACGACGCGATCGCGCGGTTGATCCAGCCGCTGTTTGGTGCGGCCAGCAAGATCCACGCCTCCGCGCCGATGAACGACGGCGTGACGAACGCCGCCGTGATCAGCGCGCGAAACGTCTTTCGCCCCGGCATGTTCGAGCGCGCGATCAGCCACGCCAGCGGCGTGCCGAGCAGAACCGCGATCGACGCCACCGAGAATGCGAGGATCAGCGAGTTGAGGATCGGCCGCAGGTAGATCGATTTGGTAAACGCCTCGACGTAGTTGCCGAGGGTGAGACTGCCCCCGTCGGGGCGCTCGACGCTGATCGCGAGGAGCCACCCGATCGGGACGATGACGAGAATCGCGAGCGCGACGGCCGCACCGATGAAAAAGATCGGGCCGATGTCGAACGAACCCGTGCGCTCGAGACGGCGCGGCGTCGCGTCGACCATCAGACGTTAAAGGTCTCGCGCCACTTCGCGGTCACCTCGGGGATGCCGGTCAGCAGGCGATCGATCTTGACGT
Source organism: Vulcanimicrobiota bacterium (assembly GCA_028287545.1). Next base: position 9,300 of record JAQBPL010000113.1, read on the forward strand.
GGTACGTGCGCATGCGGTCGATCCGCACGCCCGTCGGTGGGGCGACGTCGAGCCGCAGCGGCAGGTTGAACGTCGAAGCCGCCGTCTGCGAGTACTCCTTCGAGTAATAGAAGTTCATGAGCAGCCGGGCGGCGTTCGGGTGCGGCGCTTCGCGCAGCACGGTGACGGGTGCCGTGACGAGGATCGTGTCGTCCTCGGGGAACGACACGTCGATCGCGTTTCCGGATGCTTTGCGCTCGAGCGCAAGGCTGTCGGCGCCGGGACCCGCGACGCGCTCGCCCGAGACGATGTCGGTCGTGCAGTCGAAGACCGACCGGCCGATCTTCGGATTGTTCTGCGCGAACTTCTTGAAGTAGGCGTCCCAGCCGTACTTGTCGTTCATCGCCACGACCCAGTTGCCGACGTAGCCGCTGAAGCCGGGATGGCCGGTGGCGAGCAGATCCTTCATGCGCGTGTCGAGCAGGTCGGTCCACTTGCGCGGCGCCGGCATTTTCTTCGGATTGTAGTTGATGAGCATCAGCGCGATGTCACCGAGCTGATAGGCATCGTCCGCGTCGAGATGCTGGTACTCTTTGGGGATCTTGTCGATGTCGGCGGGGACGAACGCCGCCAGCGCGTTCTGCTTCTTGAGAATCGTCATGTGCGCTTCGTCGGTCGAGGCGAACACGTCGACTTGATGCACGTTCGACTTGAGATCTTGCGTCAAGCGCTGGAACAGCACTTGGCCGGTCTGGCGCAGCAGCTCGACCTCGACGCCGGGATACTTCGCCTTGAACGCTCCGGCGATTTTCTCGGCGGCGGGCTGCGTGTAATGACCGGTCCACCAGACGACCTTGCCCTCTTTCTTGGCGGCGTCGTACAGCTTGGAGACGTCGGCGTCACTGACTTCGCCCTTACGTTTGGCCAGCGCCGCGGCCGGCGCGCCGGTGAGCAGGCCTGCGCCCAGCGCAGCCGCGTTGCGAACGAACGTTCCTCGGTTGGTCAAGATTTCTACCCTCCAAGTGTGTCGCGGTGAAGATTTCTGCGAAGTGGACCGCGCGAGTGTCCGCTCCCGCAGGCGGTCTGGTGACTAGACGGCGGTGAGCGCGGGTGCCGCGGCCGGCGCGGCGAGATAGGCGAGCGCCGGCGTGACGCCGTCGCCGTGCGGGATGCCGGCGAGCTCGAGGCCCATCTGGACCCCGCAGAGCGTGCCCGCCAGCATCAAGTCGTTGAACGAGCCGAGATGGCCGATCCGGAACACGCGTCCCGCCACCTTGCCCAGACCCGTGCCGAGCGACATGTCGAAATGTTCCAGGATCGTCGCGCGCAGGGCGTCGGCGTTTGTGCCGTCCGGCACGACCAGCGCGGTCAGCGTGTTCGAGTATTCGCGCGGGTCGAGCGCGAGGATCTCGAGGCCCCAGCCGCGCGCGGCGCGCCGGGTCGCCTCGCCGTGGCGCGCGTGGCGCGCGAAGACGTTCGGCAGCCCCTCTTCGTGCAGCATGCGCAGCGATTCGCGCAGGCCGTAGAGCATGTTGGTCGCCGGCGTATAGGGGAAGTAGCCGGTTGCGTTCGAGGCGAGGATCTCGTCCCACGCCCAGTACGAGCGCGGCAGGCGCGCCGTGCGCGACGCAGCGAGCGCCTTTTGCGAGACGGCATTGAACGCCAGACCCGGCGGCAGCATCAGACCCTTCTGCGAGCCGCCGACCGTGACGTCGACCTGCCACTCGTCGTGGCGGTAGTCGACCGACGCCAGCGACGAGATCGTATCAACGAAGAAGAGGGCCGGGTGGGCGGTCCGGTCGATTGCGGCGCGGACCTCGCCGATCCGGCTGGTCACGCCGGTCGAGGTCTCGTTGTGCACGACCGCGACCGCTTTGATCGCGTGCTCCGGGTCGCCGGCGAGGCGCTCGGCCACCGCGTCCGGATCGACGCCGTGGCGCCAGTCACCCGGGATGACTTCGATAATCAGGCCCAAGCGCGTGGCGAGCTTCTGCCAGAGGGCCGCGAACTGGCCGGTTTCGACCATCAGCACGCGGTCGCCGGGGGAGAGCGTGTTCACCAGCGCGGCTTCCCAGGCTCCGGTCCCCGAGGACGGATAGATCACGACCGGTCCCGAGGTGCCGAAGACGGGTTTGATCAGGTCGGCGATTTCGCTCGTCAGGCGCGGAAAGCCGGGCCCGCGATGGTCCATGGTCGCGCGGTCGATCGCGCGCAACACACGGTCGGGGACGTTCGTCGGCCCCGGGATCTGCAAGAAGTGAACGCCGCTGCGAAAGTCGGACACACCGCCTCCGGTTTCAGACGCCGGGTTGGGAATTCGCATATTGCATGCAGAATTCCAAGATCCATGCTAATTGCCAGGGTTTCTTTGCACGACGAGACGGTCTCGCGGCTGCGGACCCTGATCGCCGAGGGCGACCTGCGGCCGGGGACCCGGATCGCCGAACGCGAGCTCTGCGAGCGCTTCGGCATCTCCCGCACCCCGCTGCGCGAGGCGCTCAAGGTTCTGGCGTCGGAGGGTTTGGTCGAGCTGACGCCCCATCGCGGCGCGCGCGTGACCCGGCTCTCGGGATCCGAGCTGCGCGACGCGTTCGAGATCGTAGCGACGCTCGAGGCGCTGGCCGGCGAACTGGCCTGCGCCCGCATCGACGACGCCGAAATCGCGCGCATCGCCGCGCTGCAGCGCGAGATGCGCGGGCACTACGAGCGCGAAGACTTGCCGGCGTACATGATCAGCAATCAGAGGATCCACGAAGCGATCAATCGCGCCGCCGGGAACGCGCAGCTCACCGAGATGTACGAGCTGCTCTCGCGCCGCGTTCGCCGCGCGCGTTACCTGGCGAACCATTCGCCGCAGCGGTGGGCGGCGGCGATGCACGAGCACGAGCAGATTCTGGATGCACTGCAGCGCCGCGACGGTCCGGCGTGCGGGGCGCTGCTGCGAGCGCACCTCGAGCACAAGCTCTCCACCGTCGCCGAACGGTTCGACGCCGCCGTCGAATACACGGCCGGATAGTCGCGCCGCTCGTGCAGTTCGCCGACCCGACCACCGAAATGCGCGCGCTGACCGCGGCGCGCGCCTTCATGACGACGTTGCCTGACGTCGCCCCCGGCACGCTCGCGCATTGCTCCATGCATTGGGCCGCGATGCCGTACGGCTGGGCCCTCGACCGCGCCGCACAGGGACTCCCGTTGCCGTATCAGGTCGTCGCCGATCGCGATGCCGCCGGAGCGGAGGTGCTGGTGGCGGGGATGAGCCCCGCGCTCAACGCGCGCCGGCTCAGCTTGGAGATGCCGGCCGGCGTCGACTATTGCGCCTCCGTGCGCGGGCGCAACTCGCATGGCGTCGCGGTGAGCATCAGCGCGATGGCGGGTGCCGAGCCGCGAACGTTCGGCGACGCACCGATCGACGCCGCGCTGGTCGAGTTCATGTGCGCCGCGGCCGGCGCGCTCTGCGCGAAGTACGGCATCGATGCGCGCTCACCGGCGGCGTGCTACACGCACGCCGAGGCGGCGATCTGGGACGGCTATTTTCTGGGCGACGACCCCGACCCGCGCTGGGACTTGGCGATCCTCGAACCGAGCGATCTCGACCCGGCCGCGCTCAAGGCCGTCACGCCGACAAACGGAGATCGTCTGCGCGCCCGCGTCCACGCCTACGCCGAGCGCTTGCGGCTCTCACGCGTATAAGGGAAGGTGCGCGTCGACGAACGCGCGATAGCGTTCGTAGGTTTCGCGATAGGTGTCGAGCAGGGCCGGATCGGGCGCCGTCGCCTCGTCGTAGCCGACCGCGCGAGCGGCGCTCGCCGCATCGTCGACCAGTCCGATGGCCTGCGCCGCCACGAGCGCGGCGCCGAACGCCGAGGCTTCCTGCTGATGCGGCTGGACCGCCGGGAGCGCGAACACATCGGCGAGCAGGCCGCGCACGAGCGGCGACTTCGTCAACCCGCCGGTCAGCAGCAGGCGCTGCGCGTCGCCGCCGAACTCGCGCATCACCGAATAGACCGCGTACATGCCGAACACGACGGCCTCGAAGGCGGCGCGCAAAATCGTGCGCCGGTCGTGCGCGAGGTCGAGGCCGTCGAACGTCCCGCGCAGTCCGCTGCGCCAATACGGTGCGCGCTCGCCGGCGAAGAACGGCAGGACGACCAGACCGTCCGATCCGGCGGGGACTTGCGCGGCGAGCGCTGCCGCGCGCGCGAAGCGCTTGTCTTTCGGAATCTCGGCGAGGAGCAGGCCGAAGATCCAATCGAGCGAGGCGCCGGCGGCGCTCGTCGGGCCGCCGACGACGTAGTTCCGGTCGTCGGCGCAGTAACAGAACGTGCGCCCTTCGCGGTCGAAGAGCGGTTCGTCGGTGAGGATGCGCACGGCGCCCGACGTCCCCAGCGTCAGCGCGACGTCGCCGCGCTCGCTGGTTCCGACGCCGATGTTCGCCAGCGGTCCGTCGGCCGACGCCAGCACGACCGCGCACTCGGGGCCGAGACGGAGTTCGCGCGCGATCGAGGGACGAAGCGCGCGCAGCGTCGTCGAGGGCGGCACAGGCTGCGAAAGGCGCGAAGCGTCGATCTGGGCGAGTTGCAGCGCGAGCGGATCCCAGTCGCGCGTGCGCAGATCGAGCATCCCGGTCGCCGAAGCGATCCCGTGGTCGACGAGCCATTCGCCGGTCCAGCGAAACACGACCAACTCTTTGAGCCCGACGAACCGGCGCGCCCTCGCGAAGAGGGCGGGATCGTGGTCCGCGAGCCAACGCAGCTTCGCCACCGGCAGCATCGGATGCATCGGCGCGCCGGTGCGCGCGTAGAGCGCCGAACCGTTGCCGTCGGCGCGCCATCCGTCCGCGATCGCGTGGGCGCGCCGGTCCATCCAGGTGATGACCGGGGTGAGCGGCTCTCCGGCGTCGTCGACGCACAGCACGCCGTGCATCGCGCTCGAGAAACCGATCGCGGCGACCTCCCTGCCGCGCAGACGCACGTCGGCGAGAACCCGTTCGAGCACCCGCATCGTCGCGCGGTAGACCGCGTCCGCATCCTGCTCGACGTAGTCGGTGTGCGGCGTCTCGAGGCCGTAGAACTCCGACCCGGCGGCGATCTCGCGCCCGCCCGTCGTCGCGGCGAGTACCTTGACCGCGCTCGTGCCGAGGTCGATGCCGACGACGACGGACGCGGTGTCGCGAGCGTCACGCAACGGCAGGGTCCGGGATCTTGTCGATTCGGCCGAGCACGAACGTATACGAGATGATGCCGACGAGCAGGATCAGGCCGGCGGTAATGAGCGCGACGTCGAACGAGCCGGTGCGCGCGACGATGATCCCGGTGATCGTCGGCGCGAAGAAACCCGCGATGTTGTTGAGGAAGTTCATGATCCCGCCGACTTGCCCCGTGCTGTTCGTCGGCGCGATCAACCCCGGAATCGACCAGCCGACCGGCGCGTGGAACGAGATGCCGGCGACGGCGATCGTGATCCACGCGACCGCGACGTTGATGTCCTTGGTGTACGCAGCGCCGATGACGGCGAAGCCCATCACGAGGCCCGCGATCAGCACGGTCTTGCGCACGCGGTTGGCGTCGGCGCCGCGTTTGATCAAGTAGTCGACCAGCCAGCCGCCGACGATCAAGTCGGTCAGCGTGCCGACGCCCCAGATCAGGAACACGTAGCCGCCGGCCTTGAGAATGTTCACGCCGAAGGTATTCTGCAGATACGTCGGCAGCCACGTCAGCAAGAACGCGAAGAGATACCCGTACGCGGCGAAGCCGATCGTGAGGCCCCAGACTTTGCGCTGGCGAAGCAGGTACGCGAGGCTCGCGCCGCGCGGCCGTTCGCCGGCCGGCGTCTCCGGCTCGCCGCCGCCCTTGCGGATGTACTCGGCCTCCGCATGCGTGAGGCGCTTGTCCTCGCTCGGGTTGCGATAGAACGCGTAGAACAGGATGAAGAACACGAAGCTGAGCGCCGCAGTGGACCAGAACATTCCGCGCCAGCCGAACATCACCAGCAGGTAGGCGGTGAAGGCGACGCCGACCGCGTTCGACAGTTTCGCCGCCGCGTCGAACAGCGAGGTCGCCAGACCCCGTTCGTTGCGCGGGAACCAGTACCCGACGGCTTTCGCGTTGGCGGGGAACGTCGGCGCCTCGGCAAGGCCGAGGAACAGACGGGCGGTGTAGATCAATCCGAAGTTCGGCGCGAGCGCCGTGCACGCGGAAGCGATCGTCCACAAGAACGCCGCGATTCGCGAGACGACGGTCACGCCGTAGCGGTCGAGGATGTAGCCGATCGGGATCTGCGAGAACGCGTACACCACGAAGAACGCGCTGCTCAGGTAGCCGAACTGCTCGGGCCCGAGGCCCAGTTCGTCGTGCAGCGGCTTCGCGGCGACGCTGAGGGCGCCCCGATCGATGTAGTTCACGAGCACGCCGAAGCCGAGGATCAGCGCGATCCCCCAGCGGAGGTTCGTCACGCGTTCGGCGGGAGCGATGATGCTGCGTTGCAAGCGGTGGACCTCCTTGGGTGGTCGGGTTTCCTCATTTCCCCGTTACGCCGCGGTCGCTAAGATACATCGCGCCCGGCGCCGAAGGTCCCGGCGGGATGAAACGTACGCCGTTATGGGTCTTCGTGGCAGCGGTCGGGATTCAGATCGCGGCCTTGGGGCTGTGCATTTGGGCGATGGAAGACTTCGGGCATCTCGAGGACGATGCCGACGCGGCGCCGGAGGCGAAGCCCGTCCCGCCCGCACCGGCCGTTCTGAACCCCGCGCCGGACCTTGTCTCCGCCGAGGTCGCGTTCGCGCGGCAGCCCGCACCGGAGCCGGCCGCCGCCGCGCCTCCGCAGGCGCCGCTGTTCGGTCCGCCGCCGGCCCGCATGGCCGAACCCGAGTCCGACTTCGGCTTCCTCACGGACGAGTCTGACGCGTCGAGCCAGCTGCTGCGCGGCGAAGCGAGCGGGCGAACGGTCGCCTTTGGTTTTTACGCAGACGGGAACATTCGATTTGTGGACGTCGACGGCGGCCGATACGCGGGCAAAGCGGACAGCGCCCGCGCACGGATGCGCGAGGTCGAGGGTACACGGGCGTTCACCGTCCAGATCGGCGTCGCCGCTGACGGCGGCCTTGCGGCCACGTTCACCGGCGGACTCCACGATGCCGAAACCCTTGGCCTCGAACCATTGGTCGGACGGAGCGTCGCATGAATGTCTTAGATCGTTTGGATACGACGCTGCGCGTCTTCGGCGGCGCGCGGTTGGAGGGAAGCGTCGAGGTCCAAGGCGCGAAGAACGCGGCCCTGCCGATCATGGCTGCCGCGCTGCTGGCGCGCGGCAAGGTCACGCTGCACCGCGTTCCGCGCATCACCGACGTCTCCGTGATGTGGTCCTTGCTCGAAGCGCTCGGCGCGCGGGTTGCCCTGCATGGGCGCAACTCGATCACGATCGACGCCTCGAACGTCAACAAGTATCGCGCTCCGTATACGCTGGTGCGCAAGCTGGCCGCATCGTTCGATCTGTGCGGGCCGCTGCTGGGACGGTTCGGCCGCGCGGAGGTTCCGCTGCCCGGCGGGTGTGTGCTCGGGACGCGCGCCACCGATATGCACGAGGCCGCGTTTCGCGTGCTCGACGCCGAGGTTTCGGTCGCGCACGGGTACTTGATCGCGAGCGCGCGCGACGGGAACCTCGCGGGCGGCGAGATCGAGTTCCGCATGCCGTCGGTCGGCGCGACCAAGAACGCGATGCTCGCGGCGGTGACCGCCCGCGGCGAGTCGATCGTGCGCAACGCGGCGATGGAACCCGAGGTCGTCGACCTCGCGAACTTTCTCATCGCGATGGGCGCGAAGATCAAGGGCGCGGGCGGGGACACGCTGCGCATCACCGGCGTGCGCGAGCTGCACGGGGTCGAGTACTCGATCATCCCCGATCGCATCGCGACCGGGACGCTGATGCTCGCCGGCGCGATCACGCGCGGCGACGTGACGGTGAAGAAGACGCGACCGGACGACGTCCTCGCGCTGCAGGTCGCACTCGGCGAGTGCGGCGTCAAGGTCTCCAACGGTGAGGACTGGATCCGCGTGCAAGCCGAGCACGTCAAGGGCGGCACCGACGTCGTCACCGCGCCGCATCCCGGATTCCCGACCGATCTCCAGCCGCAGATGCTGTCGTTCCTCTGCACGGCGCCCGGCGTCAGCGTCGTCGAGGAGTCGATCTTCAACGCGCGCTTCTCGTACGTCAACGAACTCGTGCGCATGGGCGCCGACGTGCGCGTCGCGATGGACAACAACACGGCGCTGGTCAAGGGCGTGACGACGCTCTCCGGCGCGCCGGTCGAAGCGCCGGACATTCGCGCGGGCGCCGGCCTCGTGCTCGCGGGGCTCGCCGCCGCCGGCGAAACCGAGATCATCGGCCTCGAGTACATCGACCGCGGTTACGAACGGCTCGAAGAGACGCTTTCGTCGCTCGGCGCTCAGGTGCAGCGCTCGAGCGGCATCATTCCGTTCAGCGAACCGACCGGAACGTTTGAGACGAGCGCCTACCCGAGCGTCTGAAACACCGCTCAGGAGCGGTCGGTAGAAGCGATATGGTCCGTTCTTCTGCCGTGCGCGCCCTCGCCGTTGCCGCCGCCCTCGCCGCGGCGTTGGCGTCGTCCGTCGAACCGGCGCGGTCGGCGCCGGCGCCGGACGACTTCTCGCTGCCGTCCGGCTCGACGACGATTCCTTTTGAGCTCGTCGACAACCACGTCGATCTGCCGGTGACGATCAACGGAAAGGGGCCCTTTCACTTCATCTTCGACACCGGCGGCGCGAACTACATCGACTCCTCGCTCGCCATGGAGTTGGGGATCAGGAAAACCGGCAAGGGAAGATTGTCGGGCGTCGGTGCGCGGACGGAGCGGATCGCGTTCGGCAAGGTCGACACGCTGCAAGTCGGCGACGCGACGCTGTACAACCAAGTCTTCACGGTCGGCCCGGTGCGAGACGGATTCGGCGTGTCGAGCGGAAAGCCGGTCGACGGTTTGATCGGCTTCGAAGTGCTCTCGCGCTTCGTGACGACATTCGACTACGACAAGAACGAGATCGTCCTGCGCGCGCCCGGCAGCGCGCCGCCGGCCGGCGGGACGACGATGCCGTTCGTCCTGCACGGAACACACGTCGAGATACCCTGCGGCGTCGATACGTTTGCGGGCCGCTGCACCGTCGACACCGGGAGCCGGGACGCGCTCACCGTGCTCTCCCCGTTTGTGGCCGCGCACCCGTCGATCGTTCCGCCCAACGCGACCGCGATCGGCGCGGACGGTTTCGGCATCGGCGGCGCGGCGCTCGGGCGTCTCGCCCGCACGACGCTGCACATCGGGGCGTTCACGATCCCCGACGTCATCACCGATTTGAGCACGCAGACGCAGGGCGCGTTCGCCGACCCACACGTCGCCGCAAACATCGGCGCCGGCACGTGGAAGCGCTTCGCCGTGACGTTCGACTACGCGAAGCGGACGATGACGCTGATGCCGAACGCGAACTACGGCGCGCGCGAAACGTACGATCGGTCGGGAACCTTTCTCATCGTTCGTGACGGAAAGATCGTCGTCGCCGACGTGCGGCCCGGCACCGCCGCGGCCGATGCGGGCCTCGCGACGGGCGACGTGCTCACCGCCGTGGACGACAAGGATGCCGCCGGGATGGGCCTCGCCACGATCCGCGACGTCTTCCGGGGGCCGGCGGGAACCGTGATCGCGCTCGCCTTTACGAACAAGGACGGCGCGAAAACGGCCGTGCTCAGGTTGCGCGACTACGTATAGGCTGGAAATTTCTTCCCAGAAACCGGGCCTGCTCGTCATGAAAGGTTGGCGAAAGGTTCGGTCTCTACAATGCAATGAAATTTCCCTCGAAAGGTAACCGCGTGCCGAAGAAAATCGTTTGCAGCGCGATGTTATGCGTATTCGCTACGCTCGCATCGCCTGTGTTGGGGCTTACCGCCATGGCGGCGCCGAAGCCGGGTCCGACTACGGCACCGGCCGCCCGGGCGTCGGAAGTCGAAGAGCTGCAGGCTGAATTCAAGAAGCTCAACGAGCAGACGCCTCGGGACGACGCGAAGATTCGCGCGGTCAGCGCACGGCTCGCCGAGCTCGAAGCGCAGCGCGTTCGGAATGCGGCCGAAACGGGCGGCGTCGCGACGAAGACGACGATCTCGAGCGACGACATCTCGTCGTCGGCTGCTCAGAACACGTACGACGCCATCAGGAACGTGCCCGGCGTCACGCAAGCTGATGCGAACTCCGCCGGCGGTTCCGACAATCTTCAGATCCGCGGCATCAAACTCGGCAGCACCACGGGCTTTCGCCTCGACGGCGGGTTGTCGATCGTCAACAACGTCGTCCTCGAGACCGAGGACAAGGCGCAAGTCCAGGTTCTCAAGGGCGCTGGGGCGCTGGAGTACGGGCTCGCCAGCCCGGCCGGCATCATCAACTACGTGCTCAAGCGCGCCACGAACACTCCCGTCAACACCCTCTCGTTCAACTTCAACCAGTATGGGCAGGCGACCGCCGCACTCGACGTCGGCCGCAAGTTCGGAGCGCACAATGAGTTCGGCGCTCGCCTCAACCTCGCCGGCGGCGACACGGGATCCCCCGTCCAAGGTGCCGGCGGGACGCGTTACCTCGGGGCGCTGACGGCCGACTACACGTCGAAGGGAACGAAGCTTCGCTTCGACTACGAAGATTTCGGCATCAACATCGTCGAACAGGGCGGCCTTCTGCTGAACAAAGCAGACAAGTACGGCAACATCACGCTGGCCAAGGTCCCCGATCCGACGAACCTTCTCACCGGCGATTGGGCCAGATCCGTCGGCGTCGGACAAAATCTCTCGCTGCGCGGCGACTTCGCAGTCAACGACGACATCACGTTCCGGGCCGAGGCCGGGCGCTCGAGCACCGATCGTCCGCACCGCACCGTCAGCCAGATCTCCAACTACAACGTGACCACCGGCGTCGGCACGATGACGACCTCGCTCGTTCGCGATCAATCCTCGACCAACACCTACGAAGACCTCGAGCTTCGCTTCAAGGGAGCGGAGAGCAATTGGCTCACGAACTCGTTCGTCGTCGGGTACACGCGCAACGGACGTGACGCGAACAATCCGGTGAGCCCCAAGGCCACCTACACGGTGAACATCTACGATCCGCAAGTCCTCCCCGCTCCGGTGTTTCCGACCGGGCCGATCACGTATCAGCCGCAGCATAGCGCCGACTACGATTACTACTTCACCGAGTCGGCCACGATCGCATCGCGGCTGCGGCTCACCGGCGGCCTTCGCCAGATCAACTACGCGGCGGACGATCAGCTGGCGGGTGTCCCGAGCACGCACACGCGGCTCTCGTATCTGGCGCCGGCGATCGGCGGCACCTTCGACATCACGCGCACGGTGTCGGTCTACTCCAGCTACGTAAAGTCGCTCGAAGAGACGGCGCTGGCGCCGATCAACGCGACGAACGCGCTCGCGCTGTTGCCGCCCACTCCCTCGACGCAGAAAGAGCTCGGCTTCCGGGCGGCCCACGGCCGCGACTTCTCGATGCAGTTGGGCTACTTCAACATCGACCGCGGAAACGCGACCGTCGACCCGACCACGAAAATCTTCGCGCTCAACGGCACGAACAATTTTCAAGGCTTGGAATCGACGCTGAGCTTCAATGCGACTCGACGCTTGTCGGTGGCCGTCGGCGGGCAGTGGATGCACGCGACGCAGCATTCTGCCGGCGATCCGACGATCGACGGGAAGATTCCGGAGAACATCCCGAAGCTCAGCGGAAATCTCGGGCTCACCTACCGCCCGGTCGCCCTTCGGGGATTCTCGCTCAGCGCCGGCGTTCAGGGCGTTGGCTCGCGCGAACTCAACGCGCAGGACCAGGGCACGCTCCCGGCCGTGTGGACGTATAGCGCCGGCATGGCCTACAGCGGAAGATTCGGCGGCAAGCCGGTCGTCTTGAACCTGAACGTCAAGAACCTCACCGACAAGTTCTACTATGGTTCGGTCGCCAACGGCGCCCTAGGAGTTGCCCAGCCGAGAACGATCTCGCTCAGCCTTCGCACGACGCCGTAATGCGTTCGTCGCTGCGCCGCGCCGCCGCGCTCGCCGCGCTCGTGCTGGCCTCCACCGGCACGCTCGCGGCGGCCGAATACACGCCCGCGACGTACGACCTGAGCGCATTACCGTCATACCGTCCGCAGCACGTCGCCCTCGGCGTGCTGCGGATCTCCGGTACGCCGCTCGAAGCGCTGGTCGGAGGGTGGGCCAACGCGTTTCGCGCGAAACAAGGCCACGTTCGGCTCAACGCGTACCTGATCAACACGTCGCAGGCGTTCGCGGGCCTCGTCACGGGCCGCGCCGACATCGGCCTCATGGGCCATCGCACGTGGCACACGCCGCTCATGGCGTTCCAAGAGACGTTCGGACACGCGCCGCTCGAGATTCGCTTCGCGAGCGGTTCGTACGACGATCCGGAAGGAACGACGCCGGGCCTCATGTTCGTCGTCAACAAGAGCAACCCGCTGGCGAACCTCACGCTCGATCAGATCGACGGCATCTTCGGCGCGCAGCGCACGGGCGGCTGGGACGGCACGCGCTGGTCGACCAAAGCGGCGCGCGGTCCCCAGGGAAACATCCGCACCTGGGGTCAGCTCGGACTGACCGGCGCGTGGGCCGACAAACCGATCCATCCGCGCGGCTCCGACGTGACGCTCAGCAACTGGGCCGATCTGATCGAACGCACGGCGTTCAAAGGCGGCCGGAAGTGGAATCCGGCGCTCTACGAAGGACCGCGCGCCGACATCTCGTGGAAGGCGCACGGCAAGACGCGCGATCAGCAGATCATCGAAGGCGTGCAGAACGATCCGCTGGCGATCGGCTTCATGTTCAAGCGCGTCGTCAACGCGACGAAGTCGGACGTGAAGGTGCTGCCGCTGGCCGCGCACGCCGGCGGGCCGTTCATCGCGCCGAGCGCGCAGACGTTTTTCGACGGCAGCTATCCGCTGCACAACGGCGCGTACCTGTATCTGAACAAGGTGCCGGGCAAACCGCTCCCGCCGCTCGAGAGAGAATTCGTGCGCTTCGTGTTGAGCCGCGAAGGTCAGCAGATCATCGCCGAGAGCCGCTTGTTCGTGCCGCTGAACGCGGAACAGGCGCAAGCCGAGCTGAAAAAACTCGATGAGTAGCAGACGCGCGCAAGCGCTGCGTTTCGCAGCCGTGACTGCCTTTGCGGCATCGGCCCTTACCGCGATCGGCGCCGCAGCGGCGCCCGAGCGGTCGTCTCTAGCGGACTACCGGCCGCGGCAGCACGTCACGGGGATGCTGCGCAGCACCGGCAACAACCACATGGCCGCCTTGATGCGCGCGTGGGAGGCAGGTTTCAAGAAGTACCAGCCCGGCGTCTTGTTCGCGGATACGCTCAAAGGCAGCGCGTCGGGGATGTACGGGCTGGAGATGCGGACCGCAGACCTCGCTGCGATGGGCCGCGCGATCAATCCGTTCGAGCGATACGGGACGTACGAGCGCTCGTGGGTGTACCCGGTCGAGATCGAAGTCGCGACCGGAGGCGCGCGGAGGGCGGGCGACTCGCCGGCGTACGCAATCTTCGTGAACGAACGCAATCCGCTCGCGAAGCTTTCGATCAAGCAGCTCGACGGCATCTTCGGCGCGCGGCGCGGCGGCGGATGGCAGGCGTTGAGCTGGGTGGAGAGCGCAGCGCGGCCGGCGTCGGATGATCTGCGCACGTGGGGAGGGCTCGGGGTGCGCGGCGCGCTCGCCGGCCGGCGCATCCACGTCTACGGCCCGCCGATCCTCGGTGCCGGCGTCGTGACGTTCTTTCAATCGCGCGTTCTGCAGGGCGGTGCCATGTGGAACGAAGACTTGCGCGAGTACCCGGACCCCGCGAAGATGATCGGCGATCTGAGCCGGGATCCCGACGGAATCGCCTATGCGCCGCTCGCCTACGGCACGCCCGGCGTCAAGGCGGTCGCGGTGGCGGCGTCGCCGGGCGGACCGTTCGTCGCGCTCACCGAGAAGAGCGTCGCCGATCGCAGCTATCCGCTCGCGCGGCCGGTGTACCTCGACTACACGATCGACAACGAGCATTCCGAGATCGCGAACCCGCGCGTCGATCCGAAGGTCAAGGAGTTTCTGCGCTACGTTTTGAGCAAGCAGGGCCAAGCGGCCGTAGCGCGCTCGGGCGCGTATCTGCCGCTGCCTCCGGCGGTCGTGCGGGCGCAGCTGCAAAAACTCGATTCACAAGCGACCCCGCCTGAGAAAGCGTTGTTGGGAGACTGATGCAGCGGAAGACCACCGCCGTCGGCTTGCTCGGAGCGGCATTCGTCGCGCTGGCCGGTACGCTCGCGATGACGATGCCGGTCGCCCGCGTGGCGGCGGCCGAGGACGTCGTGACGATCCGGCTGAGCGTCGACGAAGACCCGATCGTTCCGCGCTTGGCGGAGAGCCTCGGCTATTTGAAGCAGGCGGGTGTTCGCATCGTCCACGCCAAGGTCGAGGACTACTCCAAGGAAGACTATCTGCTTCAGGCGCCGCTGATCGCGGGACAGATCGACGCGTCCTATCATTGGTTCAACCACGCCGTGTTCGGCGCGCGCCACAACCTGCCGGTCGAAGGCGTCATGGTGTTCAACGACGCGCCGGGCATGACCGTGATGGTCGCTGCGCGCGAGAAAGGCGCGATCAAGAGCGCCGCGGACTTCCGCGGCAAGAACGTCGCCGAAGGCGCGCTCTACGGCACGAAGGGCCTGCTGACGAGCTATCTCGCCAAAAAGGCCGGCTTGCCGCCGCACAGTTACACGCCGGTCATGCTGCAGCACGACGGCCGCCAGGAGGCCGTCATCAAAGGCCTTGCGGCGGGAGGCGTGGACGTCATGACGTTCCAAGAGCCGATCACCTCGGCGCTGCGCGACACAGGGATGGTGTCGACGCTCTACGATTTGAACAGCGGTGCCTCGACCCGCAAGGTTCTCGGCGCCGCGTGGCCGTCGCAATCGCTGCTCGTCGCGCCGGCGTTCGCCCGGGCGCATCCCCAGGCGGTCCAGCGGCTCGTCACCGCGTTCGTCAAGACGATGCGGTACATCAATCGCCATTCGCTCGACCAGATCGTCGCCGCCTTGCCGCCGAGTTACTTCGAAGGCAAAGACCGCAAAGCGGAGATCCGCTATCTCCGCGAGACGCTGCCGACGTTCGCGAAGGGCGACTACTCGTTCTCGCCCGCGGCGGTGCGCCTCGTGGTCGACACCGTGAGCTCCTACGACTTCGACAACAGCGCCGAAGGCCGTTGGCGCGGCACGGCCGTGAACCCCAACGTCGATCCGTCCAAACTCTACACCAACCGCTTCGTCGACGCGGCGATGCGAGAAACGCCCTAGCCGAAGGCGTCGGCCCAGGAGATATCATGCGTAACAGCCGCCGCACGTTTCTGAGCGGAGTCCTTGCATCTGCAACGGTGCTGTCGGCGCACGTCGCGCGCGGCGCCGAGGAAAAGTCCTCCGTCGAAGTGCAGAATGCCCGCGAAGACTGGGTGAAGGCCAAGGGCCATCGGGTCTATTACACCCGCAAGTTCAACCTGGACGACCTGCCCAGCTACAAGCCGGAGCAGAACGTGTCGGGCACGATCCGCATGTGGGGCTCGAACTACTTCACCGACAGCCCGCTGGCCGAGTGGTGGGAGGCCGAGTTCCGCAAGTACCAGCCCGGCGTCACGTTCGATTTTCATCTGCGCACCAGCGAGCATGCGATTTCGTCGCTCATCTACGGCAAGTCGGATCTGAGTCCGATGGGCCGGCAGATCATGTGGGACGAACAGCTGGCGTTCCAGCGTGAGTACAAGTACCTGCCGCTCGGGATCGTCGCGGTGACCGGCAGCTACGACGTCTCGGGCTGGAACCCGCCTATCGGGGTGTACGTCAACAAAGACAACCCGCTCGCGCACATGAGCCTGCCGCAGATGGACGGCGTCTTCGGCGCGCCGCGTTCCGGCGCGTGGCGCGATCTCACTTGGGACAAGTCGCTAGCGCGCGGACCCGAAAAGAACATCCGCACCTGGGGTCAGCTCGGACTGACCGGCCAGTGGGCGAACAAGCCGATCCGCGTCTACGGCTACAACCTGCAATTCCATTTTCCGCAGGAGATCGAATCGCGCGCGTTCGGCGGCGTCTCCGACAAGTGGAACGAAAACCTGATCGAGTACGACAACCAGCTGCTGCCAAACGGCAGGTTCAAGCTGGCGGGTGAGCAGATGCTCGAGGACCTCGCGAAGGATCCGCTCGGGATCGCGTACTGTGCCGGCGGCAACGCCTGGCTGACGCCGCAGATCAAGACGCTCGCGCTCGGAGCGAAGGACGGCGGTCCGTTCTACGACCTCACGCTCGAGAACGTCCGCAACCGGACCTATCCGATGTACGCCGACGTGTTCTTCTTCATGAATCGCGATCCGAAGAAGCCGGCGGACCCGAAGCTGCGCGAGTTCATGCGCTACATTCTCAGCCGCGAAGGTCAGGCCCAAGTCGTGCGCGACGGCAAGTACCTGCCGCTTACGGCCGACGTCGTTCGCGAGCAGCGCAAGAAGCTCGACTAGCAGCGCCGCGATGTCGCCGTTCCGAAGCGCCTTCATCCGGGTCCATCGGTGGGCGGGACTCACGGTCGGCCTGCTGGCGGTCTTTCTCGCCGTGACCGGCGGATGGATCGTTTTGCGCCCGCTGCTGGATCCGCTCACCTACCCGCAGCTCATGGTGATTCCGCCGTGCGCGAAGCCGTTGCCGATCGACGCGCTCGCGGCCGCTGCCGGCAGTTCCCATCCGCAAGGGAACGTGCTCTACGTCTACCGCTACGGCTCGCCGACGGCCTCGAGCATGGTGCGCTTTTCCGACGCCGACCAAGTTTATCTCGACACGTGCAGCGGCAAGGTGCTCGGTCACCAGGCGCACTACGGCGGGTTGTACGGAACCGCGGAGGGACTGCACCGGTTCCTGTTCGTCGACGCCGGCGTCGGGATGCCGATCATCGGTACGACGTCGCTGGTGATGGCGCTCGTGATGGCCGCCGGCGGCCTGTACCTCTGGTGGCCGCGGCGCAAGGGCGGGTGGCGGAGCGCGTTGACGTTCAACCCGCGCCTCAAGGGCGGAGCGTTCGCGTTCAAACTGCACACGACGATCGGTGCCTACGCTGCCGCGATCGTGTTCGTCGTAGCCGCGACCGCGGTGCCGCTGTCGCTCGGATGGGCCAAAAACGCGCTGTTCACCTTGACCGCAACGACCGACATGACGGAAAGCGCGAGTCGAGCTGCCGCGGCACGGAAGCGTCACAAGGGAGCATCATCGTCCGCGGTGATTCCGATGCAGACCGCGTGGGATGAGGCGCGGGGAAAGATCGGCGGGCCGCTGCTCTGGGGTTCGGTGCGGAATTCCGTTAAAGGCAGTCCCATCGAAGTCGCCCTTGTCGAGCAAGGGGCTCCGCACGAGGAAGCCCGCAGCCTCGTCTACATCGACCCCCGCACCGGGGCGATCGTCAACTTCCATCCCTGGTCGACGTTGAACGCCGGCACGAAGCTGTACTATTGGCTTCTCGCGCTGCACACCGGCCACTTCGGCGGCCTCTTCGTTCAGTGCCTCATGTTGGCCGGTATGGTCGCCGTCGCGGTGCTCGGCTACACCGGTATCGAAAGCTTTCTGCGCCGGGAACTGCGGCGGCGGAGGACGGCGCTCGGCCTCTCGCGCGGGCCGGACAGCGACGCCGCCGGCGACGGCGCGCAGCGGCCGAGAATGGTGGTGCACTCTCGACCGAGCACGCCGCGCCGGACGCGACGCCTCTAGAGCTTCGGCCGCGGCGTGACGTCGTAGCGAAGCACGGCGCCGCCGCC
>JAQBPL010000148.1 GCA_028287545.1 Vulcanimicrobiota bacterium
CGCCGGTCCGGTCGCGCGATGAGAAAGCGCAAGTCGATGCTGCGGTCGGCGAACGCGCTCAGCGCATCGCGCAGCGAGCCGGGCCGGTCCTGCACCGCGATCCCGACGCATGCGCGATCGCCTATTGCGCCGGCCGTTGCAGGGTGCGCCGCCGCGACGCCGGCCCGTGCGACCAGGAAGAAGCGCGTGTAGTTTTCCGGTTCGTCCTGGATGCCGCGGGCGAGAATGGTTCCGCCGTAGATCTCCGCGGCGAGCGCCGGGCCGACCGCCGCGATTGTCGGGTCGGCCAGCGCGACGATCTCGCGCACAGCTCCGGCGGTGTCGGTTGTGGTCGAACGCGTCCAGCCGCGTACCTCGGCGTACCGGTGAACTTGCTCGAGCGCGACCGGATGCGAGCGGATCTGCCGGATCGCGGCGGCGTCGGCGCCCGGCGCGCCCACCAGGCACATCTCGACCGCGAGCGTCGTCTCGCCGCAGATGCGCAGGTCCGGTCGTTCCCACAGCAGTTCGTAGTTGCGCGGTACCGGTCCGGCGATCGCGTTCTCCACGGGGAGGACGCCGTACTCGGTCTCGCCGGCATCGACCGCCTGCGCGACCGCGTCGAACGACGGGTAGCCGCGCGTCGCGGCACCGGGCACGAGTTCGCGCGCCGCGACGTCGCTGAACGCGCCTTCGTGCCCCTGGTACGCGGCGGTCGGCATCTACACGTGCGCGTTCGCGGCGGCGCCGAGCCGGTAGGCGGCGACGTACGCTTTGAAGACCACCCGATAGTCGTCGTGCACGAAGCGCACGCTGCGCCCGCCGGTCCGCTCGAAGCCCGGCATCATCTCGACGAAGTCGGCGTTGTGCGTCCACATCAAGTCGAGTTCGAGTTTGATCGGCGGCTCGAAGACGAACGGCTTGGCCACGGCGATCCGCCCGATCGCCTCCTTTGCCCCGGCGCGGATCAGTTCGCGCGCGCGGGCCGGAGAGACGGAGTTCGTCGCGTAGCGCCCGATCGAGTCTTTCACGACGACGCCGGTGATCCACGGCATCTGCGCCTGCAGTTCTTCGATGCACGCGCGGTCGCCGGTTACCAGGACGACGGGTACGCCGGCGAGGCCGAGCACCGCGGCGTTGAGCGTCGCCTCGCTGCAGCGGATCCCGTTGACGCGCGTGTCGCGCAGCGTTTCGCTGGTGTAGGTGTGGTCGAGCGCCGCATCCTGCGTTCCGCACGCTCCGTGGTAGCCGGTGAAGAAGGCCGCGTGGAACGAACCGTCGATCCCCTCGGCCATCGAGAACGGCTTGCGGTTTCCGGAGATCATGCGCACGTCGTCGGGAAGCTCATCCCACAGGACGTTGCGCATCGACGAATGCGAGTCGTTGATCAGCACGTCACCGGCGCCGCCCTCGCGCGCGCCGTCGATCGCCGCGCGAACTTCCTGCGACATCAAGCGCCGGTAATACGGATATTCGGTGGTGTTGGTCGGATCGCACTGCGTCCAGGAGCAGACCGCGGCGGTCCCTTCCATGTCGCACGAGATGTAGAGCCGAGGAGCCGTCATCGAAGAGGTCATCAACCGCCGAGTTGCTGGAGTGCGGCGCGGGCATCCGCGGCGCGAGGATCGTTGGGTCCGACGAGTTTGAGGTAGTTGTTGAAGGCCGCGACGGCATCGCTGCGCCGGCCGACGGCCTGCAAGACCACGCCGCGATTGAACACCGCGGTCGGGAACCCCGGCCGCTCTTTGAGCACGCGGTCGAGGTTCGCGAGCGCTTCCAAATCGTGGCCGGTTTGGTGCAGCGCGACCGCGTCGTCGGTGCGCACGTCGGGATTGGTCGGATCGAGCGCGAGTGCGCGCCGGTAGTATCCGTCCGCCTTGTCGAACTTCTGAGCGTCGAATTCCATGTTGCCCAGCGCGACGAGCGCCGCGACGTCCTTCGGGTTGCGGGCGAGACGCGCGCGCAGCTCGACGATCGCATGCATCACCGGAGCGGGCGGGCCGCCCGGCGTGCCGCCGCCGACCTGCTGCCCAGGCAGCGCGTTGGAGTTCGCGACCGGCCCCGTTCCGGTTTGCGGCACGGTGAACGTTCCGGGCGGGTCGGTCGCGATCGGCGCCGGCGTGGCGCGGATGTTCGCGTCGCCTTGCTGCGCTATCGTTCCGCTCGGTCCGAAGGCCGAGCCGGTCGTGCCGAAGCCGATCCTCAGGAAGTAGCCGGTCACGCCGAGGAAGAGCAGCGCGAAGACGGCGAGGATCGGAATCGCGATACGGCCAGGCAAGCCCACGAGGCCCTCTTGGCGAACCACCTCGCATGGTCCCCGGTCTGCCGGACGTCGCCGAGCTTCAGCTCCTCTTCGCGCAATACAACTTTCTCTATTTCAACGGCGAAATCCCGACGTACCGGATCGCCTACAACGCGCGCTTCTCGAATTGCGCCGGGCGCATCACGTACAAGCCGAAGCCGGTGATCGAACTGTCGCCCAAGCACCTCAAAGGGCAGCTCCAAGAGCTGCGCGACACCCTGCTGCACGAGATGATCCACGCGTGGCTGCACGCGCGCGGCGAGAACCCGGGCCACACGCCGCGCTTCAAAGCGAAGATGAAGGAGCTGGGCTTGAAGTCGATCTACCACGACCTCGGCCGCGCCGCCCCGCTCAACGAGTCGACGAAGCGCTACATCCTGCGCTGCGAGAAGTGCACGATGGAAGTGCTGCGCAAACGCAAGCCTTCCGAGAACCTCGTCTGCGCCCGCTGCCGCAAACCGCTCACGGCGTTCGAGGTACTGGAGATGCGGCCGGTCGAGGTCGGACGAGCAGCTTCGCGCCGGCCGCGCTGACGCTCTACCGTTGTCAGGGCTCGGCGGCGTTACCGGTTCCAGATCGGGAGGTGGCGGAGGGCGAGGCTGATGGCTGCGCCGATGAGGCCGATTGCGAGCATCGTGATGAGGGCGGGTGAGGAGACGCGCTTCGCGATGCTGGGGGCGATGCCGCCGCCAGCGATGCCGCCGAGGACGAGCGGCGTCGTAACGGCCCAGTCGACGTCGCCGGCGAGCGCGTGCGCGGCGACGCCGATCGGCGCGGTCATCGTCACGACGAACGCCGTCGTCGCCGCGACGACGTGCGGCGGCATGCGGGCTGCGATCAGCAGCAGGGGGACCATGACGAAGCCGCCGCCGATGCCGAACGCGGAGGAGAAGAAGCCCATCGCGAGGCCGCCGGCGACGCCGACGCGCCAATCGTGCGCAAAGCTCCGTTCGCCTGCAGCGCGACTCTCGATCCCGCGCCGCCGGATCACGAGGATCGCCAGCGTGACCAGCATCGCGCCGTAGGCCACGTCGAAACCGGCCGGCGAAAAATGCCGCACGGCGAGCACGCCGAGGACCGACGCCGGCACCGCGCCGAGCGTGAACGGGAGTGCGAGCTTAAAGTCGATCGTCTTGTGACGCCAGAAACCGATCGTGGAACTCGCCGTGTTCGCGAGCACGAGCACGAGCGACGTTCCGGCGACTTCGGCGGGTGGAATGCCGAACGCGAGGCGCAGCACGGGGATCACGACGAAGCCGCCGCCGAGCCCGACCAGCGAACCGAAGACGCTTGCCGCCGCACCGATGAGGAAGAGCCCGAGCGCGCCGAGCGGCGTCAGGCCGTGCACGTCAATGATCCGCCGCGACGGTGGCTTGCGGCAGGTTGTCCGGATCGAGCAGCGTCGAGGTGTTCTTTTGCCCGGGCTCGAGCAGGCCGACGATCTCGAAGTTGCGCAGCGGGAGGGTCTTGCCTTTCACGTACACCGGCGTGAGCTCGTTGACGATGAAGCGGTCCTTCACTTCCTCGTACGTCGACTCGCTGATGATCGTCTGCCCGCCCTTGGCGACGTTGTAGAGTCGCGCGGCGGTGTTGACGTTGTCGCCGATGACGGTGTAGTTCAGGCGGTCCGCCGAGCCGAGGTTGCCCATGACGACCTCGCCCGTGTTCAGACCCATCCCGACGGTGAAGATCGGGCGGCCTTGCGCGGCCCACTCGGTCATCATCGTGAGGATCTTTTGCTGCTGTTCCCACGCGGAACGCACGGCGTTGTACGCATCGTCGGGCTGCGGATTCGGTGCCGAGAACACCGCCATCAAGCAGTCGCCGATGAACTTGTCGACGAAGCCGCCGTACTGGAACACGATCCGGCACATCTCTTCGAAGTACTCGTTGAGCGCGCCGTAGATCTCCTCGGGCGACATCTTCTCCGACATCGCCGTGAAGCCGCGGATGTCGGAATAGAAAATCGTGACCTTCACCCGTTTGCCGGAGAGGTCGAGCGCTTTGAGCGGGTCGTCGTGCGCGAGCATGTGCTCGACGATCGCCGGCGAGACGTGCTTGCCGAACATCTCGGTGATCACGCGTTTGTCCGCGCCTTCCGTCACCGTGCGGTACAATGCGACGAAGAGCGCCGCCAGCGCGATCGACGCGTCGACGTGAACGAGGTTGACCCAATGCAGCGTCACCCCGTACGCCAGCACCGCGAAGATCGAATACACGACGACGACTCCGGCGCCGAGCGCGATTCCGACGACCGGACGCAGCTGCGTCACGAGAAAGCCGACCAGCAGCGGGAAGAGGACGATCAACGCGAGGTCGAGCGCGGGCGGAACGCGGCGGATGTACGTCGAGCGCATCAGCTGGTCCATCAGCCGTAGGTTCGTGAAGACTCCGGGATATCGGCCGTTCGGCGTGACGACGAAGTCGCCCAGCGCCTGCGCGGTCGTTCCGATCACGATCACGTTGCCGCCCGCGAAGGCGTGCAGGTCGTCGGCGCTCATCGAGAGCGCCGTGACGGCCGGGATCGCCTGGAAGAACGGGACCGTCAGGCTCGACGATCCCAGCCGCGCCCCGCCCTCGCTGCTGATCTGCGTGTTCTCGTGCACCTGGAACGGCAGCATGAGGAACTTGCTCTCGCCGTCCAGCGGCACGTCGGTCGGGCCGAGGCTCGCGTGCCAGTCGTCGCGCGCGCGGATCGGCTGCCCAGTGTGCGTCTCGATCGTTTTCGCGGCGAGCGACTCGTAGGGCCCGTCGACGAGCGGCTGACCGACGGTCCAGCCGCCCGGCGTGTCGACGGTGGTGAAACCGATCGCGGCGTTGTTGCGGACGGCCGGAATCGGCAATTCCGCGTACACGTGGCCGCCCGGCGTCGTGATGCTGAACCCGTCGACCGCGCGCTGCACCTTGAGCCCTGCGGCGAACGCGCTATCCTGGGCGGGCGACGACGGATCGGGAAAGGTCACGTCGAACGCGACGACGCTCGCACCCGCTTGTTGGAGGCGCTTGAGCAGCGTCCCGTAGACCGAACGCGGCCACGGGAACGCGCCGACCCCACCGTGCGCGGCATCCTGCAGCGAGACTTCGTCGATCGCGATCAGGCGCAGGTGTTCGTTTTCGCCGTCGTAGTTCGGGAAGCGGACGATCTTCCCGAGCGGTCCGTCGCGCAGCCAGAACGTCGTGTCGTTGATGACGACGAAGTCGGCGAGGCGGTTCACCGTCGCGAACTGCTCTTTCGGCGCAAGATAGCATACGACGCCGACCAGCGCCGCGAGGGCCGATAAGGCCATCGCGACGCCGAGAATGCGAAGCCGTCGGATGCGCATCGCGCCCGGCGGTCAGCTCTGGACGCGCCCGATGTAGCGGCGGTCGCGCGTGTCGATGCGAATCACGTCGCCGGGGTTGACGAATAGCGGAACGTTGACCGTCGCGCCGGTTTCCAGCTTCGCCGGTTTGGTCGTGCCTTGCGCGGTGTCGCCCTTGAAGCCGGGATCGGTCTCTTCCACCTTGAGCTCGACGTGCGCCGGAAGGTCAGCGCCAATCGGTACGCCGTCGTGGAATTGGACGTCGATCTTCATGCCGTCGCTCAGGAAGTCGGCGGGATCGCCGATGAGGTCTTTCTGCAGGGTGAAGTTTTCGTACGACTCGGTGTCCATGAAATGGTACCCGTCCGCGTCGTTGTAGAGCATCTGCATCGCGCGGTTGTCGACCGTCGCGCGTTCCAGCTTTTCACCGGCGCGGAACGTGCGCTCGACGGTGGCGCCCGTCTTGACGTTCTTGAGACGCGTACGAACGAAGGCCGAGCCCTTCCCGGGCTTGACGTGCAGAAACTCGATGACGGTCCATAACTGGCCCTCGATGACGATCGTGACGCCGTTACGGAAATCGTTGGAAGAAATCATGAAGGTTCGAGATGTGC
>JAQBPL010000194.1 GCA_028287545.1 Vulcanimicrobiota bacterium
CGGATCGCGAACGATGCCGGCTCGACGAATTATGCGGAACGCGCGATGCGCATCCCGGCCTCGGTCCTGGTCCGCTTTCCGTCGGGCGAGGTCGGCCTCGTCGTGGTCGACGGGCGCCGGCCGGCGACGTCGATCGGCGTCAACCGCCGCGAACTCATCGCGCTGCTGCGCGCGCTCGGTGCCCGCGACGCACTGCTGCTCGACAGCGGCGGCTCGACCACCCTGGTTGCGCGCACCTTCGGAGACGATCGCCCGTCGGTGGTCAATGCGCCCTCGGACGGCGTCGAACGGCCGGTCGCCGACGGCTTGTTCGTCTACAGCGATGCGCCGGTTGGGCCTGCCGCGGCGCTGAGCGTGCGCCCCGCGCGCGTCACCGCGCTCCCCGGGGTGCGTATCCGGCTTTCCTCGCGCGTGGTCGACGCAGCCGGACACTCGCTCGGTCAGGCACACGGCGCGTGGCACGTGCGTGCGCGCACCGCAGGTGCGAATGCGCGAGGACATGACGTCGCGCGCGTCGAGCCGGACGGCGTGCTGCAGGCCGGATGGCGCCCGGGCAGCGGCGTTCTGCGCGTCGAACGCGGCGGTCTCGCCGCGGAGATTCCGGTGCGCGTGGTGCGCGAGGTCGCGCGCTTGGCGATCGGCCCGCCCCACCTCAATCCGAGCCGCGGCCAGCTCGTCGAGCTGACGCTCGACGCGTTGGATGCGCGCGGCGCGCGGGTGGCGGTCGGGGATCGCGCGCGGTGGAGCGCGCGCAATGCGCGCATCGACGGACGCGGCCGGCTCGTCGTTGCGGACCGCGACGCGGTCGTCACCGCACGGGTCGGGCGTGCGGCCGCCACGGTGACCATCCCGGTGGGATGGCACGTCGTGCCGTTTCCGATCGCGACGGCGAACGATCGCGCGTCCTGGAAGTTCGCGACGACGCCATCGCGCGGCCGCGGCGCCATCGAGCGGCTCACGGACGGCGTCCGCATCCGGTACGATTTTTCGCACGGCGGACGCGCGGCGTACGCGCGCGCCGTCGCGCCGGTCGCCGCCGGAGCGCTGCTGTCTGTGGCGTGCGACGTCGACGGCGACGGCCACGGTGAAGCGTTGCGAATGGCGTTCGTCGACCGCTACGGTGCGCGCGAGAGCATCGCGCTTGCGCCGGTGGTCGACTTCACAGGCGTGCGCCGGCTCAGCGCCGGCGGCCTCGTCGGCCTCGCGCCGCCGCTCGCGCTGCGCGACGTCTACGTGGTCGGCACGCTCGCGACGCCTGCGATCCGCGCCGCGGGCAGCATCGGCATCGCTCGCTGCGCGGCTACGCTGGCCGGCGCCTAGTCAGACTCCTCCCAGGCAGCCTCGTCCGGGGAAGCGTATGCTCTGCGCGTGGGAATAGCCGGATTCGCCGTTCGTCGCCGTGTCGCGGTCGCGATGCTTTCGCTTGCGATCGTCGTCCTCGGTCTCTTCGCAGCGCCGCGCTTGGCGATCGCGCTCTTGCCGTCGTTCGCGCCGCCGGTCGTGAGCGTCACCGTCGCGTACGGCAACGTCTCGCCCGAAACGATGGAGACGACGATCACGCGGCCGATCGAGAACGCGGTCAGCCGCGTCGCGGGCATCGATTTCATCGAGTCGAACTCGTTCCAGGGCGTCTCCACCGTGCGCGTTCAGTTCGAGTTCGGAACGGACATCAACGTCGCCGCGGTCGACGTCCAGCAGCAGGTCGCACGCATTCGCGCGTCGTTGCCGAACGACCAGGCGCTGCAGGAACCGCAGATCGCAAAGGCCGATCCGAACGCGACGCCGGTGCTCACGGTCGCCGTCACCGATCCGCTCATGACGCAGAGCGCGCTCTCGGATCTGATCGTCAACTCGCTCTCCGACGAGTTCGCATCGGTGCACGGAGTGGGGAGTCTCGGCGTCTCGGGCGTCGCGCAGCGGGCGATCGTCATCGAGCCGAACGAGCACAAGCTGGCAGCCGCGGGGCTCACGATCGACACGCTGCTGCAGCGCATCAAGAACGAGAACGTCGAGCTGCCGGCGGGCGTGATCCAGATCGGGCGCAACGAGTACGGCATCCGGACGAGCGCGCTCTTCACCGCGCCCGGACAGATCGCCGACACTGTCATCAGCGCCGGCAACGGCACGATCGTTCGGCTGCGCGACGTCGCGATCGTGCGCGACGCGATCCAGGAGCAGCGCGTGTTCTCCCGGCTGAACGGCGCGTCATCCGTCCTCCTCACGATCACGGCGCAGCCCAACGCCAACATCGTCGCGGTCGCCGGCGGCGTGAGCCGGAAGATCGACGACATCCGCGGCCGCTACCCCGCTATGAAGTTCTCGACGCTCCTCGACCAGCGCGAGTTCATCCTCGACGCGGTCGCGTCGCTCGAACACACCGCGATCTACGGTGCGATCCTCGCCGTCCTGATCATCTTGCTGTTCCTGCATTCCTGGCGCGCGATGCTCATCGTCGCGGTCTCGCTGCCGGTCTCCATCCTGGGCACGCTCTTCATCGCGTACGCCTTCGGGGAGACGCTCAACGTGATGACGCTCGGCGGGTTGGCGCTAGCGGTCGGGCTCATCGTCGACGACGCGGTCGTGGTGATCGAGAACATCTCACGCTTCCTCGGCATGGGGATGTCGCCCGAGGACGCGGCCGAAGGCGCGACCGCGCAGATCATGGGCGCGGTGATCGCCTCGTCGTTCACGGTGGTCACGGTGTTCTTTCCGGTGCTGCTCATCCCGGGGCTGCAAGGGCTGATCTTCGGGCCGTTCGCGATCGTTGTGATGAGCGGCGTCGCGATCTCGCTGCTGGTCGCGGTCACGGCGGTGCCGATGCTCTCCGCCGAGATGCTGCGACGCCGCGACCCCCTGCACGCGGCCGCGGAGCACACCAGTCGCTTCGGCAGAGCGTTCGACCGCGTGTACGGTCGCGTCGCGAACGGCTACGGCCGCATCCTCGCAGCCTCGCTCGACCGTCCGGCGATCGTGCTCGGCTCCGCGCTCGCGCTGATCGCGATCGCCGTGGTCGCGATGCAGCTCGGCGTCGTGCCGACCGAGATCTTTCCGCCGTCCGATACGCGCTTCGTGCAGCTCGGATTGCAGACCCCGAACGGCACGGCGCTGGCGATCACCAACGACGTCTCGCGGGTCGTGGAAGACGCGCTGCGCCGGGATCCGCGCGTCGTCGCGGTCGGTGCCACGGTCGGCGAGGTCGGTGCCGGCGGAACGACGCGCTCGATCACCAATCGCGCGACCCTGCAGATCACGCTCAAACGCGGGACGGACGGCGCCGCTGCGGCCGCGTTCATCAGCGACTGGCGCCGGCGCTTGAGCGGGAACGCGAAGCAATCCGATCCGCTGCTCGAACCCGGTCAAGCCGCGGGCCTGCGCCGTGCGATGATCGGGACGATTGCGCGCGGCCAGACGATCGACATCGTGCAGCGGCAGATCTCGCAGGGCCAGACCGCGCTCGAGCTCGAGATCTACGGCCCCGATCTCGCCAAGCTGCAGACCGTCTCCGACGGCGTGATGGCCGCGATCTCCGGCATCCCGGGTGTCGGCGACCCCGACAAGAACGTGACGAACTCGCAGCCCGAGGTGCGCGTCGCGATCGACCGCAGGCGCGCGAGCGAGCTCGGCCTGGGCACCGGCGACGTCGCGCAGTTCGTCAGCTCGGCGACGAACGGCTCGATCTCGACCTATTATCAGGTCAACGGAATCCAATATCCGATCCTCGTCGAGCTCGCGGCGGATCAGCGCCGCACGTTCGGCTCGCTGCAGGGACTGGAGTTCACGCCGCCCGGCCAGACCGCCACCGCAGCGGGCGCGTCACCGCCGCCGATGGGATTGACGCTCGGGAACGTCGCGCAGATCACGCAGGGTCTCGGTCCGTCCGCGATCAGCCGCGAGAACCGTCAGCGCCGCGTCGAGATCCAGGCGCCGCTCGCGGACCGGCCGCTGGGTCCGGTGCTCACCGACGCCGCGGCGGTGATGCGCGCGTACCCGTTTCCGCCCGGGTACCGCTGGGAGTTCGGGCCGGAGATCATGCGCGGTCAAGACAGCTTCAGCTCGATGTGGCTCGCGGTCGCACTCGCGGTGCTGCTGATCTACATGCTGCTGGCCGCGCAGTTCGAGTCGTACATCGACCCGCTCGTCATCATGGTCTCGGCGCCGCTCTCGCTGGTCGGGATTCTCGGCGCCCTGCTGATCACGCACCGAGCGTTCGGATTGACGGCGTTCGTCGGCTCGCTGATGCTGGTCGGGATCGCGGTGAAGAACGCGATCCTCGTCATCGAGTTCACCAAGCAGCTGCGCGAAGAGGGCAAGCCCGTTCGCGAGGCCTTGCTCGAAGCCGGCCCGCTCCGGCTGCGGCCGATCTTGATGACGACGCTCGCGACGCTCGGCGGGATGCTCCCGCTCGCGCTCGGCATCGAGGTCGGCAGTTCGACGCAAGCACCGCTCGCGACGGTGGTGATCGGCGGCCTCATCGCATCTACCGTGCTGTCGCTGCTCGTCGTTCCGACGCTCTATCTCGTCGTCGCGAAGCGGCTCGGAAACCGCTTCCGCTCGCGCCGCCGCATCCCGTCGAGCACGGCCGAACTCCAACCGAGTGATGTGCATTGAGCGATCGCGGCGCGCGACGGGGTCGGCACGGTCGTCGTCATCACGCTGCAGGTCATTAGGTCGATCCCGCAGTCATAGCCGGCTCCGCTGCCGGCCACGTGTGGAAGGGGGCCCTGCTGTGGTCAGGGCCCCCTTCCATGTTGTTGCGAATCGAAAGCGCTCGGTTAGTGGCCGTGCCCGTGGCCGTGGCCGCCTCCGTGGCCGCCTCCGTGGCGTCGGGCGTACTCGCGTTCGACGGGCGCGCTCACGTAGACGCGACGCCCGCCGCGGTTGTAGTATGGCCGTCGATTCGAGTCGTAGAGAAGGCCGCCGACGATCGCCGCGGCGGCGCCGGCGATCGCCGCCGTCGACGCTGCATCGGCCGACGCCGGACGAGGGAGGGTGAACGTCGTCGCGACGAGGCCGAGGCTCGCGAGGGCGACGGTACGGAGCAGAGGTGCGCTGATCATGATGCCGGCTTGCTACCCGCGAATGTGCCCCTTCGAGCGCAACGATCTCCCGCATTGCTTGGACGATGTTGTTTCGTCGGTCCGATCTTTCGATCGTGTTGACCGTTGTTCGGCGAGCGCACCCGCTCTCGTCGTTTCCGTGTCGGGACGATTGTGGAAAAGAGAAAACTCGGAAACAGCGACCTGTCGATCACGCGGCTCGGCTTCGGCGCCTGGGCGCTCGGCGGAGCAGATTGGAAATTCGGCTGGGGGCCGCAAGACGACGCAGAATCGGTCGCCGCGATCCGCCGTGCCCTCGACCGCGGCGTCAACTGGATCGACACCGCGGCAGCGTACGGGCTGGGCCACAGCGAGGAAGTGGTCGCGCGCGCGCTCGACGGCGTCAGCGCGAGCGAGCGTCCCTACGTCTTCACCAAATGCGCTCTCGTCCCCGACGGCTCCGGCGGGATGATCGAATCACTCGACCCCGCATCCCTGCGCCGCGAATGCGAAGCGTCGCTTCGCCGGCTCCAGGTCGAGACGATCGATCTCTATCAGATCCATTGGCCGACCGACCGCATCGAGGACATCGACGCCGGCTGGGCGACGCTGGCGGATCTGAAGCGCGAAGGCAAAGTGCGGTGGATCGGCGTCTCGAACTTCGACGTTGCCGAGCTCCAGCGCGCGCAGGCAATTGCGCCGGTCACATCGCTTCAGCCGCCGTATTCGCTGATCCGCCGCGAGATCGAGACCGACGTTCTCCCATACGCGCGGGCGAACGATATCGGAGTGATCGTCTACTCGCCGATGCAGTCGGGTCTGCTCAGCGGGACGATGACCCGCGAACGCGCCGCGGCGCTCCCCGCCAGCGACTGGCGCTCGCGCAACGCGGAGTTCCAAGAGCCGAAGCTCTCGGCGAATCTCGCTCTCGTCGAGCGGCTCCGCGCGATCGGCGCAAAGCACGGCGCGACGGCGGGTGAAGTCGCAATCGCCTGGACCCTGTCCAACCCGGCCGTCACGGGGGCGATCGTCGGCGCTCGCACTCCGGCGCAGGTCGACGGCTGGGTCGGCGCTGCGGAACTGCGCCTCTCCGCGAGCGAGCTCGCCGAGATCGAGGGCGCCGTACCAGCGTAGCAGGCTGTCCGCCCCTCGACTATCCCCTATATCCTATCACCCGCGATGACACCATCGCGAACGGCACCGGCGCTCCAGGGCTGGTTGCGCCGGTGTCATGGTGTTATGAGAGAAAGCATGAACTCGATGAAGCGTCTTTCCCATCTTGCACTCGTCTACGCGCTCAGTATCGGCCTCGCCGCTCCGGCGGCAGCCCAAATGGCGCCGGCGCCGACGGCCAAAAACCCGCACTACTTCACGCGCGCGGTGAGCAGCGTCTCGCTGACCGCCTCACAGAAGACGTCGATCGCAGCGATCACTGCGCGGTATCGCGCAGCGCATCCCGACAGCGCTCCTCACGACGCCGCGGCCGAAGCGCAATTCCACCAGCAGATCTCGAACGTTCTTACCCCCACTCAGCGGACGCAGGTCGCGGCCAAGGTCAAGCAGCTGCGCGCGGCCGGCGTCTCAGGGATGTAATCGTCACCGGAAGAGGACCTTCGCCATCATCCCCTTGTCCTCGTGATTGAGGATATGGCAGTGGAAGACCGCCATGCCGCGGATGATCGGATCCGTAAAGTCGATCGCGACGTCGACGGTACTTTTCTGGTGAACGTTCACCGTGTCCAGCCAGACCGGGTGAGAGACGGCGCGGCCGTTTTCCTTGAACGTGAGGAAATGCGCTTGATGGATGTGGAACGGGTGCACCTCGTCGGCCTTGTTGACGATGCGCCAGTGCTGGTAGCTTCCCACCGGCACGGTCGTCATCGGTTTGTCATTTATGGAAAAAACGTGACCGTTGATGTAGAAGCGGTGATGGCCTTCGGTGAAGCGGACGATGAACTGCGGCGGCGTGTGTTCGGCAGCAGCGACCCCGGCGTTCGACTTATAGACCGGCGGCTGCGACGAGACCGGAACGGTCTGCATCGGTGCGTCCGCCGCGACGGCCGGAGCGATGTCCGCGAGGACCTGCGCTTGGTTGATGTCGCCGGCGGGGCCGGTGTTGAAGCAGCGCGTGCGCAGCGAAGCGTGGGCGCCGGCCGGCGGCCCGGTCACGATCGCCTCGAGGCGCCCGGCAGGAGGGATGAGCAGGTGCCGCACCTTCATCGTCGGCTGCGCCGGATTGCGAAACGCCAGCGGTTCGCCGTCCAGTGCGACTACTTCGAGCTGCTCGCCGTCGAGCGCAACGTCGAGGTACGATTCCGGCTGCGCGTTGACGAGGCGCCAGAATTGATGCTCGCCGGGGGCGATCGCAATCGTCGGACGCAGTGCATCGTTGACCGTGGCGAACCCCTGAACTTCCTCGTGCGAGGTGTCGCAGCCCTTGGCGGGGACGCTCATGCGCGCCCGTAACCGCTGCAGCGTCCGCGCATCGTCGTGTCGCGCATCCATGGTCCGCACCACCAGAACGCGCTCGCGCAAGCCGCGAACCGCGGGAACGTAGCGGTCGATGCCTTCGACGACGATCGCGCCCGACATACCGTCGAGATCTTGCTCTGCACTCTCGCCGTGGGGATGCGTGTGAAACCAGAAGAGCCCGGGAGGGTGATTCGCCGGGACGCGGACGTCGTAATGCAGCGTCTGTCCCGGACTCGCCATCATCGTAAGGACGTCGTCTTGCGGTGCTTTCGGCGAGACCTCCATGCCGTGAAAGTGCAGGTTCGTCATATCCATGCACGGTCCGAGCGCGCACTTCTCCGTCGAATGTATCGGGAGCTCGTTGACGTACGTGATCTTCATTTGGCCGCCGGGCCAGACGCGTATCGTCGGAGGTGTGCTCCCGCCGTCGAATTTCATGCCCGCACGGCCGTTCGGCTGTTCCGCTGCGGTCAGCGTCAGCGAGGAGACGCCGCTCACCGGTCGCACTTCCGGGGGAGCCGGGAGGGCAACGGAGTTGATGCTGCCGCCCTGCTGCCTACCCGCTGTGTCGCTGCCGATCAGGAGCGCACCGCCAAGCACGAGGGCGGCAACCCGTATCGCGGTCATGGCCAAAGTGTAGCAGAGCGTACCCGGCGGTGCCGCTGCGGACACCGCCGGATCTTTCCCCTAGGCCGGCAGAAATCAAGATACATTGGCAAATTCTTAGCGTCTCTGCAGCTGCGCGTGGACCAAAACTGATGCCGCTCGTAGCGATCTTGCTGGACGTCGAGGCAACAGCAGAATCCTGCATCCCATCGACAAGATCGGTGTAGCAGCCTGCCGGCCTCCCCGGTATCGTACTCGAATAATGCTGGTGTTTCACTCACTGCCCGACGCGATCCGTGCGGGTTACCAAATCGTCGAGCCGACGTCGAGCGGCTACCTCGTACGGATCAGGACCCGAAGCGGCTGGGCGATGGCGCTCGTCGAGTTACGCTCAAGCATCTAGCGCGTCGCGCAATAGGCTCCACTGGTTTCCCTCAGCAAGGCGGGAGCCGCTCGGCGGCTCGGGAGAGGTTCGGCAATGGCTTCTACCAACGGTTCCAACGGGTCGGCAACGCGATCCACGCAGGACCGGCGATGCGTTTCGGAGCGCGTCGTAAGCGACAAAGGCGGCGGGGCCTTTGGGCACTTCGAGGTTACCCACGACGTCACGGAGTACACGCGCGCCGACTTTCTGAGCCGGGTCGGAAAGCGGACCGGCGTGCTCGCGCGCTTCGGCTCGGTCGCCAGCGAACACGCCTGCGCCGACACCGACCGCAATCCG
The DNA here is from genome assembly GCA_028287545.1 of Vulcanimicrobiota bacterium. The sequence goes on from JAQBPL010000194.1 coordinate 8,836, forward strand.
CGGGGCTTCGCGGTGAAATTCTACACCGCCGAGGGCACCTACGACGTCGTCGGCAACAACACGCCGGTATTCGTCATCCGCGACGCGATACGGTTCCCGGAGTTCATCCATTCGCAGCAGCGCGATCCGCGGACCGGGCTGCGCGACGCCAACCGCATGTGGGACTTCTTTTCGCTCTTCCCTGAATCGCTCCACCAGGTGACGCACCTCATGGGTGATCGCGGACTGCCGCTGGGCTGGCAGTTCATGAACGGCTACGGCAAGCACACGTTCCAGTGGATCAATGCGGCCGGCAAGGCGGTCTGGGTGAAGTATCACTTCAAGACGGAACTCGGCATCAGGAACATGACTCGGCAAGAGGCCGTCCAGATCGCCTGCGAGGATACCGGGTTCCACCGCCGCAGCTTGTTCGAGCTCATCGCCGGCGGCGACGTCGCGTCGTGGACGCTCTCCGTGCAGATCATGCCGCTCGCAGACGCGGCGGCGTGTCCGTTCGATCCCTTCGACGTGACGAAGGTCTGGCCGCACGGGGAATATCCGTTGATCCCCGTCGGCCGGTTGGTGCTGGACCGCAACCCGCAGAATTTTCACACCGACATCGAGCAAGCCACGTTCGAGCCGTCGAGTTTCGTTCCGGGCGTGTGGTACTCGCCCGACAAAATGCTGCACGGCCGGCTCTTCGCCTATGCCGACGGGCACCGCTACCAGATCGGCACGAGCCCCATGGTCGAGCAGAAGCAGTACCGCGGACCGGCCCGTGTGCTGCCCGAAACGGGCACCGAACGCCTCGAGCGGACGGCCCGAAACGACGATTACGTCCAGGCCGGTGACCTCTATCGGCTGATGACCGGCGACGCGCAGGACCGCCTCGTCGATACGATCGTCACGATGTTGGAACCGGTGCGGCGCGACATTGCGGTCCGCGCCGTGAGTAATTTCACCAAATGCGATGCGACGTTCGGCGAGCGGCTTGCACGCGGCCTCGCGCTGGACGAGGACCGCGGTCCGGCGAGCGTCGTCATCGCCGCCCAAGACAGGTAGGATCGATGAGCGAGCAAACCTCCGTCAAGACTACGTTTCTCGGCCTAGGCATCATGGGCGCCGAGTTCGCGCGAACCGCAGCCCGCCGCGGACTGCAGGTGAGGGGCTGGGACCGCACGCCGGCGCGTGCGGCAGCACTGGCCGCGGATGGCATTCGTCCGGCGAAGACGGCGGCCGAAGCCGCCGCGGAAGCGGACGTCGTCGTAACGATGGTCGCCGATGGCGACGCCGTGATGAACGTGATGGAAGCGCAAGGCGCGCTTGCCGCAATGCGTTCGGGCGCGAGCTGGGTGCAGATGTCGACGATCGGCGTCGAAGGGACCGAGCGCGCGTTGCGTCTGGCGGCGTCGCGCCCCGACGTGACCTACGTCGACGCGCCGGTCTCCGGCAGCAAGGCCCTCGCCGAGCAAGGAAAACTCCTCATCCTCGCTTCGGGCGACCGCGAACGCGCCGGCGCGGCCGTGCAGCACGCCTTCGACGCGCTCGGCACGACGCAGTGGCTCGGCGAAGCCGGACAAGGAACGCGGATGAAGCTGCTGTTCAACGCGTGGATCGCGATCATCATGGAGGGCGTCGCCGAAGCGGTGGTTTTGGCGGGGGCTCTGGGGATCGACCCGCAGCGCTTCGCGTCACTGGTGAGCGGCGGGCCGCTCGTTCCGGCGTGGGCGCTCGCAAAGATGAAGAAGATCACCGAGAACAAGACGGCCGAAACCGAGTTTCCGCTGCGCTGGGCCGACAAGGACGTGCGCCTTGCGCTCTCCGCCGCCGGCGAGCAGCGTGCTCGGTTGCCGGTGCTCAGTACGATCGACGCGCAGTGGGCGCGCGCGGTCGAACGCTTCGGCGGGGACGATCTGAGTGCGGTCTACCTCGCCCTGCGGGAAGGTTTGACCGCCGCCGTCTGACGAGGGATGACGACCATGGTACGACGACTGACGTTGCTGCTGCTGGTCTTTGCGGCGCTGGAAGCCGGTTTGTTCGCCGCTGGGCGCGTTTCCGCGCAGAAGGGCGCGCCGCAACAAGCGACGCTCTCAGACATCGTGGCGCAGATCGATCGAGAAGAGTCAAGGACGCTCAAAAGGATCGATCTCTCGCGGCTCGATCGCACGCACCGGATCGAGCTGCTCGGCAAGCTGATCTTTTTCGATCGGCAGCTTTCGGTCAACCGCAACGAGGCGTGCGCGTTCTGTCACTCGCCTCAGGCAGGCTTTACCGGAGCGATCCAGGCGTTCAACGTGACCACGGTCGCCTATCCCGGGTCGGTACGGCACCGCTTCAGCCAGCGTAAGCCGCAAACTGCCGCGTACGCGGTCTATTCGCCGGT